>QJZS01000211.1 GCA_003247345.1 Spirochaetales bacterium | reverse complement strand
CTATACCAGCAGTTATTCAGCGGTGGAGTTCAACGGATTTCCGCCTTTGGAAACCTTGGTCATTTAATTTTCTAACTAGTAAGTTTTCAACTCAAATATAAAGGGACATTCTGAACAATGCTAAAGCACTGTAAGGGATGTCCCTATTGATATGTGTAATAATATTGTATGTAAATTATTATATTAATATTACTTAGTAGCTATTTATGCATATCTTGATTATTATTTACAAATATTAATATAATGTCAAAAATAATCAGGAGTGCCGATGCAAAATAGGTGGATAGTACTGGTTTCTGGTCTGATAGTGCAAACTATTCTTGGTGGAATTTATGCTTGGAGTTCTCTTACTCCGTGGTTAGCAGACCAATATGGGATATCTAATGGAGAGAGTGGTTTTATCTTTGGTTTGAGTATTGCAGTCTTCACCTTGGTAATGGTTGGTTCGGGTCGTTTGATGGCTCATAAGGGGCCACGTATTCCTGCCTTAATTGGAGCCTCGCTCTATTTGCTTGGATATTTGGCAGCTTCGTTCTTTCATGGATCCTATATGATACTGTTGCTTAGTATAGCGCTAGTCGCGGGTGCTGGTATCGGATTCTGTTATGTCGTTCCTCTCGCTGTCGGTATGCAGTGGTTCCCGAACCATAAAGGTCTTATCACAGGGCTTTCTGTCGGAGGTTTCGGCGGGGGGGCAATGATTCTCTCAAACCTTATAGAGGCAGCCAAGCATTCCGGCCTTTCCATTGACCGTTATTTCTTAATATATAGTCTTATTGCAGGCCTCATATTGCTCTTTTGTGCTCTCATGCTGGTTTCTCCAAAGAAAAAAGCAACACAAGCTTCTGTGAAGTTGTCTGATTCTGCACAAACTCATCTAACACGTACGATGGTGAAAAGTATCATCGGGATGTTCAGCGGTACGTTTGCAGGCTTGCTTCTGATAGGAAATCTTGTTCCGTATACCCTTGTACGGGGAATTGCAGAACAATATACCACTGTGGCTGTGATGCTCTTTTCGTTGGGAAATCTGACGGGAAGAATTGTTTGGGGACACTTATTCGATAGAATGGGAGAGAGCCTACTATCTTGGGCATTATTGCTTGGTTCGCTCTTCTTTATCGCATTGCTTTTCGTCCCTGAAGGAATACTCTATTTTGCCATTATCTCGGTTTTGGGATTTTTGTTTGGCTCTCAGTTCGTACTGTATGCCGGCATGCTTTCTAAGAAATTCGGGGTTACGCAGTTCTCACGATATTACCCGTTGGTATTTCTCTCCTACGGCTTTGCAGGTATCGTTGCTCCAGGGTTCGGAGGTTGGGTAGCCGACTTCTCCGGTTCCTATAATTCAGCTCTTATGGTTTGTATCATTCTCCTCCTCGGAGCAGGCCTATATTTTTCTTTTGCAAAGACCAGCGAATAAATAACAAACCCGCCTCTTCTGAGACGGGTCTGTTATCTGGAGCCAAAGGGACTCGAACCCTCCACCTACTGATTGCGAACCAGTCGCTCTACCAGATGAGCTATGGCCCCAATTGCATTCACAAAACTATCGCAGAGCTGACAAACTGTCAACTCTTATGATCTACAGAAGCCGCTACAAATGCTCTGAAAAGCGGATGTGGACGGTTTGGTCTGCTCTTGAATTCAGGATGGTACTGCACACCAACAAAGAAAGGATTATCTTTCAGTTCTACAGCCTCGACCAATGCTCCATTGGGGCTGGTTCCACTGATGACAAGGCCCTTTTCCACCAAAGTTTCTCTGAAGTCATTATTGAATTCATATCTATGTCTATGTCTTTCGCCAATCTGTTCAGTACCATAGGCAGCACTCATATTGGTATCTGGGGCAATGACACAAGGGTAGGAGCCAAGACGCATGGTACCGCCCTTGGGGATATTTCCTCTCTGGTCCGGCATCAGGGCAATGACGGGGTGTGTGGACTCTGGGTTGAATTCTGATGAGTGAGCATCTGCAAAGCCCGCAACATGACGTGCAAACTCGATTACTGCAATCTGCATACCCAGACAAATGCCAAGATACGGCACCTTGTGCTCTCTTGCATATTGAGCAGAAAGAATTTTACCTTCAATACCACGATCACCAAAACCACCAGGAACAAGAATACCATCAGCATCCTTGAGTAGTTTGTCTACCGACTCTGGGGTAACCAATTCGCTGTCGACCCAATCGATGGTAACTTCTGCACCACAATCCCAACCGCCATGCTTCAAAGCTTCCATGACAGAGAGGTAAGCATCGTGGAGTTGGATATATTTTCCAACTAGTGCAATGCGAACCTGCTTCTTGGCGTTTTCAATACGGCTAAGCATTGCTTTCCATTCGCAAAGCGCTGGTGGGGGAGTCTCAAGCTTCAATTCCCTACAAACGATACCATCCAGATTTTCCTTGAGAAGCATGATCGGGGCTTCATAAAGGACTCCAACAGTCTTGTTTTCAATGACACAGTCCCTCTTAACGTTACAGAAGAGAGCGATCTTATCTTTGATGCTCTCTTCAAGTGGTTCGTCAGAACGGGTGACAATGATATCGGGGAAGATACCGGAAGCCATCAGTTCCTTGACTGAGTGCTGGGTCGGTTTACTTTTGTGCTCGGCACTGCTCCTTAGGTATGGAACAAGGGTAACATGGATGAACAGGCAGTTATCGGAACCAACCTCGTGGCTGATTTGTCTGATAGCTTCCAAGAAGGGCTGGCTTTCGATGTCACCGGTAGTACCGCCGATTTCGGTAATAACAACTTCAGCTTCTGTTTTCTTGGCCAAGGAATAAATTGCATCCTTGATTTCAGTGGTTACATGGGGGATGATCTGAACTGTAGATCCCAAGTAAGCACCACTACGCTCTTTGGTAAGAACATTCCAGTACACTCTACCACTGGTAAGGTTACTGAACTTGTTCAAATCTTCGTCGATGAAGCGTTCGTAATGCCCCAAATCGAGATCGGTTTCCGATCCATCCTCGGTTACGAATACCTCGCCATGTTGGTACGGACTCATAGTACCTGGGTCGACATTCATGTAAGGATCGAGCTTTTGTGCTGCTATCTTGAGTCCTCTTGCTTTCAACAGTCGTCCTAACGATGCTGCTGTTATGCCTTTTCCGAGACCCGAAACAACTCCACCGGTCACAAAGATGTGTTTGGCCATATACCTATTACTCCTTAGTAAATATTTACATTTGATATGTCTTGAGAACAGAGAGCGCCACAGCATATCGGCTCTTGCGCAAGTCCATTGCCTGCTTTGCCAAGTACCGATGGGCTTGTTGTTCATCCATCTCAAGGTTTTTGATCAGGATCCATTTAGCCCGATCTATAATTTTAATTTCTTCAATCTTTCGCTGAAGTTTTTCATTCTCATTATGCATTGCAGTCAAACGTGTTCTTAACGAACGGGAAAGACTGAGCGTTTGAAAAAACATTTGCCTGATCACTGGCTTAGAGACTACCAGAACTCCTTGGTCAGCGAAAAGGGCTTCGGTTTGTTCAAAGTACTGATTTTTTACAACAAGGATTGACCCCGCCAGACTTTGTTGCACAACCATGACGGCCAGTTCTTCCCCTGACTCGTCCAACAGCGGTGCATTGATAACAACCAAATCAATTTCTTGGTCAAGTACAATCCTTCTTGCTTCAGCTGCGCTCAGACAATGAGTTATCTCAACGGTTCGTTCATGCTCTCGCATGAGTGAACACAATGAGTCACATCCTTTCTGGCTTGATGATACAACTAAAGCTCGAAGCATGGAAACCTCACTTACGTTGTCAAGAAATATGACTGTCGTCCCGCCTCAAACGGATCATCAGCCGTTTCAAGTGCACGCACCTCGGCTGCTTTTGATTCCAAGAAATAGGCTAGAACGCGTTCGGGAACGATAGACTTGACGAACTCGCTTTCCTTTGTCATCTCAATCGCTTCTGACAAAGAAGAGGGGAGTGTTTTGCCTTGATGTTTTTGGTATGCTGATCCGAGGTATTCTCCTTCTACTTCAAGATTCTTGTAGATTCCTTCCATCGCAGCACTCAATAAGAGAGTGATGGCAAGATAGGGGTTACAGGCAGAATCAGCAGAGCGAACCTCTATACGACGATATTCGCCTGTGGTATTGGGGATTCGAATCAAAAGCGAGCGGTTTGCACGCCCCCATCCTACGTACTGAGGAGCTTCAAAAGCACCTAGTCTTTCATAAGAGTTGGCGATTGGATTAAGGAATAGGGAGATTTCCTGAATATGGGAAAGGATACCTGCACACATATTCATTTCCAACTTGCTGGACTGTTTTTGATCTCCCTTTATGGAAAGGTTGATGTGCAGTCCGCTTCCGCTTTCACCAGGAAGAGGCTTTGGAAGGAATGATGCAAACATGCCACTGCGGTCAACTACTGTCTTAACCACGGATTTGAAAGTAAGGAAATCATCAGCTGCCTCGATTGGGCTACCGTATTTAAAATCAATCTCATTCTGTCCTGGCCCTGATTCATGGTGGCTTCTTTCAGTATAGAAACCCATTTCTTCCAATGTAAGACAGATTTCGCGTCTTACATTTTCACCCTTATCGAGAGGGGAAACATCCAAATAGCTTCCATTATCCATAGGTTGATAGGTGGGTTTGCCTGAGTCATCGTTCTTGAACAGGTAGAACTCACATTCAGGACCTACTCCGAATGAGTAGCCTTGAAGTGCAGCCTTACGGACAGTTTCGGTAAGCAAATTTCGGGTATCGCCTTCAAACGGGGTCCCATCCGGCTTTCTGATTGAACAGAAGAACCTCACGACCCGACCTTGTGCTGGTCTCCATGGGAGAATGGAAAGGGTAGCAGGATCTGGGAACAGAAGAAGATCGCTTTCTTCCACTTCCAAGAATCCTTTTACAGAAGAAGCATCAAAAGAAATACCGCTTCCAAAAGCACGATCCAGTTCACTGCTCGAGATAGAGATATTCTTTATCTGTCCGAAAATATCACAAAATACCAGACGTACAAACCGCACGTCTTGTTCTTTGATAAACTGCATCACCTCTTGCTGGGTATTGGTCATCATAATTATCCTCCCAAATAATTCATGGGTATATATTGTTTTAAATGGTATCGACTGGTTTACATCAATATGCAGAAAGAGTACTGAAGCAAACCTTCCAAATCAAAATTATACAACACTTGCCTAGATGCTTTTTCTGTTGCTTTTGATTGTCTTTGTCGGTATCCCTTGTTGCAGCCTGGGGCAATAAACTAGTTGGTAGTGTATCACAAGGTAAATATATTATTCCACCATAAATGCCCACTTAACAGAAATATCCTACAAGGGAAATGCCCTTCTTAATTCCTGACAAGCTCCATTTCAATTATATGTTACGATATCTTAAAAACACAACATTTTCTATATATTGTATAGCTACTGTACATTCAACTTTAGCCATACCTTTCAGCCTAATTTTATTCATACAAAAATTATGGCAATCATAACGAAAATGCAAATCTTTGTCACGGGGTTTACCCACTTCATGAAGTCATATATTTTATGAATTATAAATATTTTGATTGTAATGAATTAGATGTAATAACTTTGCATGTGTAAGTACGATAACTAAACAGTACTCAAGATATGCCTCACCTAGGGTGGTGAAATAAGTTCTAATAGCCTGTAGGTTTTAGTTAAATTGGCTTGTCTATCGTTCTGGAACGAAGGGCACGTAACTCACCATGCTCAAGATGGCTGTAAATGGCTTGTTCAATTCTCTGGGCGTTCTTGCTTCTAAGGCATTCAAGGATTTGCAAATGCTCATTGCATACTTCTCGCATTATTGATTCATTTCTTTGGGAGAAATTTTCTGCTTGATAACGCATTCTCAGTGAAAGGTAATTAATTTTTTGTATTGTTTCCACAATAAAGCTGTTGTTGATATGTTTGAAGAAAAGCATATGTACGTTTTCATCAGCTGCAATATAAAGTTCTTGATCGAAATTGTTTTTTAGAATTTTTTTTATGTCTTTTTCTAACTTTTTTATATCATCTTCAATATCATACTGTGCTGTCGTTTTTCCTGCATACGGTTCTATGAGTTTGCGCACTTCCCACATGTTCATGATATCTTGTTGGGTCACTTCAACTACCATGGCCCCACGATTTGGAATCAGCTTAAGTAAGCCTGCACTTTCAAGTCGAATAAAAGCTTCTCTAATTGGTGTAGGGCTGACTCCGTATTCACGGGCAATCCTATCTATGGCAATGATTTCTCCCGGTTGGTATTTATTGCTCAGCACTTCATTTTTTATTCTATTGAAAATCTGATCACGCACAGGAACAATCAGAGGCTTCCTTTTTTCCATGCATAAACTCCTTTGAATTACAGCATTATAATTTAATTTATCAGCTTTTAGAAGCATATTTTGCCCTAAGTGCCATGCAGAAAACTTAATCCCAAACCTACTTGTATAATTTTTTATAGTATTATACCCTTGTCTACATCATATAGGATGTCTAATATATCATATAGGATATACAAAATTCTACATGTGCTGCTTGTTTGGAAAACACACCAAAACCTAATGAAAAACTCTATGGAAGAGAATTAGGCTGGTGGTTTTAGTATATTCTTGAGGAGGCCACTTATGAGAGGATGGAGATTGGCACTTGTTGCAACTCTGCTGTTTAGTTGCACGTTTGGAACGCTTTTTGCCGCAGGGCAGAAAGAATCCACGAGTGTACAAACCACAAACGACGGGAAGAAAATCCTGTATGTCGCTTACGATCGGGAGCTTGATTTGCTCAATCCGTTTACCAGCCAAATGTTGTGTGACCCTGAATACAACGTGACTGAAGGTTTGATTTTCACGAACGACAAGAATGAATTCATCCCAGTCCTGGCAAAGGAAATCCCAACCTTTGACAATGGTGGAATTGTGGAGAACGCGGATGGGACGTACGACATGACCTGGCATTTGCGCGAAGGTGTCAATTGGTCTGATGGTGTTGAGTTCACCGCTGATGACGTCAAGTTTACTTTGGATTTCATCCATAATACCCCAGATGTTTACAACCAGAGTGAATACAACCACATCATCGATGCTACCGTTGTAGACAAGTACACCATAACCTTTACTTGGGATGATTTGTACACCTACTATGCAGGTTTGTTCGAAGCTATGCTTCCTAAGCATATCCTCGGTCACCTGTCTTGGGCAGAGATTGCAAGTTATGAACCGTATAACCGTGGTTCCGAATTCATCGGTACCGGTCCATTCATGTTTGCAGAATGGAAATCTGGTGAATATATTCGCCTCGTAAAGAACCCAAATTATTGGAGAGGCGACCAGTATCCTAACATTGACGAAATGGTCTTCCAGTTCATCCCTGACCAGACTGCACGCTACAATGCAATGAAGTCAGGTCGATACCAAATTGGACAGATTGAGGCAACTCAGGTAGCTGACTTCAATGTAAAGGGCATGCATGTCGAAATGATCCCCTCAAACGTATTCTATTATATCGACCTTAATGTTACTGCTGACACTGGACGTCCTGACTTGTTTGGTGATGTTCGTGTGAGAAAGGCTCTCTATGAGGCTATTGACCGCCAGGCTATCGTTGACCAGTTGCTCGAAGGAACTGTTCAGCTTGCAAATAGCCCAATTCCTCCTAGCAGTGCTTATCATAACTCCAATATCGTTGCTCCTACCTATAATCCAGAAGATGCCAAGAAACTTCTTGCTGAAGCTGGTTGGACAGATACCAACGGTGATGGAATCCTCGACAAAGACGGCGTGAAGTTCTCCTTTACCTTCATGAACCGTTCAGGTCGTACTGATAGAATCTCCATTGCACAGGTTGTACAGGCACAGCTCAAGCAAATCGGCATCGAAGTAACCATGAAGGAGTTTGAAGCTGCAGCATGGTCGGAAAGATGGAGAAACAGCGAATGGGATGCCATCGTAGGTGGCTGGTTCATGAGCAGTGATATTAGCCTTACCAACTACTACCATACCCGAGATGGTAAGAATGGTAGCAATAACTTCACTGGTATGAGTAATCCTGAGCTTGATGCTTTGATGGTTGCTGCAGACAAAAATCTTAATTATGCCGAACGCAAACCTCTCTTGGATAAAGCCCAGCAGATTATTGCTGACGATGTGGTTTCCATCTACCTCTATTACAGAGACAGCCCATGGGTTGTTGCTGACAATTTGGAGAATTTCCATGGTTCCGGTACGAACCTTGGAAACTGGTGGAACTCTTACGAGTGGGATCTTAAGTAAACAAATTCCCGTGTTCATTCGATGCCGGGGGAACACCCGGCATCGAATTGTTTCAACCACGCTTCAATACAAAACGCATTTGTACTGGTGAAGGATGGACAATGTTAAGATATGTAATTAAACGCACAATTCAGATGATTCCACTATTGTTTGCAATTTCAATAGTGATTTTCACAATCATCCAGGCTGCCCCGGGGGGCCCTGAAGGAACGTTGCTTGATCGAGGAATGTTTGTCGATCCAGCGGCGATCGATGCCTATAGGGCTAAGCTGGGAGTAGACGAGCCGGTAGTTATCCAGTATTTCAAATGGCTTGGTGCAATGCTGACTGGGGATTTGGGTATCAGTTTCCAAACCCAGAGACCTGTTTTTGATATGATTTTGGAACGCATGCCAGACACCCTGAGACTTATGGGGCTTTCGTTTATCGTTGCAGCTATTATTGCAATTCCCTTGGGTGTATTTTCTGCCGTAAAACAATATTCAACCTTTGATTTTGTGGCTACCGGTGCTTCCTTTGTAGCAATTGCCATGCCGGTATTCTGGTTCGGTCTTATGTTGCAATATTTCTTTAGTGTAAAACTCCAATGGCTACCCGTAGCGGGAACCATGACGGTTGGAGTAGGTGGGTTTGTTGATCAGCTCAAGCATATTATTATGCCGGCAGCCGTGTTGTCTTTGAATAGTATCGCCGGATGGTCACGCTATATGCGTAGTTCCATGTTGGGGGTATTGAACCAAGACTATATTCGCACCGCACACAGTAAAGGTCTTTCAAAGAAAACCGTAATTTCGGTTCATGCCGTAAAAAATGCAAGTATTCCTGTTGTTTCGGTCATGACTCTTGATATTGCCCGTCTTTTTTCTGGTGCGGTTATCACCGAGACAATTTTTGGTTGGCCGGGAGTAGGGCGCATGTTTATCCAAGCAATGCATGCCCGTGATTACCCACTTTTGATGGGCATCATGATGATGGGATCGACCATGGTAGTAGTATTCAATCTTGTTGCTGATGTTATCTATGCTTGGCTCGACCCGAGAATTTCATATGAATAAGAGAAACGGAGAACTGTGATGAACGAGACTGTGACAGACGTACAAGATATTTCATTGGCTGCCGAAGGTATCGGGGTCCAACTCCGTTCGAATGCGAAGATTACCTGGGAGAAGTTCCTTCAGCATAAATTAGCTGTAATATCTTCCCTATTTCTCATTCTGTTGGTTGCTCTTTGCTTTCTTGCCCCACTGATTGCTCCCTATGAATTTGATGCAATCGATTTGATGAATATCAGAAAAGCCCCTTCCCTGGCACACCTGTTAGGGACTGATGCATTAGGACGGGATTTGCTTACCAGATTGCTCTATGGTGGAAGAATTTCCATAACCATCGGTTTGACTGCAGCATTATTGGGTACTGTGGTCGGGACAATGATTGGATCTATAGCAGGGTATTTCGGGCATTGGGTTGATAATTTGCTGATGCGTTTAACCGACCTTGCATATTCGATCCCGACCTTGCCGCTGATTATCGTAATCAGTTCCTATACGGATACCCAAGCATTGGGGATAGTGTTGATAATCGGGCTTTTTAGTTGGATGCAGACGGCTCGCGTAGTACGTGGTGCAATTCTTTCCGTAAAGGAAAATGAGTATGTAACCGCGGCACGTGCACTGGGCGCAAAGGATCGATTGATCATCATACGCCACGTATTGCCGAACATATCCAACTCAATCATCGTAGGAGCCACACTGGGAGTCGGAAATGCAATCATCACTGAATCCTCTTTGAGCTTCCTTGGATTAGGAGTTTCTCCACCGACCCCAACATGGGGCAATATGTTGATGGACAGCCAAGCGACGATGTCCAGTCAACCTTGGCTCACGATTTTCCCCGGTATGGCCATTCTGCTTACCGTATTGTGTGTAAACTTTATCGGCGATGGTCTCCAGGATGCCCTGGATCCAACTATATAGGAATGTTCTGATGGGAAAAATACTTGAAGTAAAAAACCTATGTACGCGATTCCATACAAGGGAAGGCGTGGTAAAAGCTGTCAACGGCATCTCCTATTCCGTTGATGAAGGTGAAATCTTGGCAATCGTCGGAGAAAGTGGATGTGGTAAGAGCGTAGGTGTTATGTCTCTTTTGCAACTGATACAACAACCACCGGGTAAGATTGAGAGTGGGGAAGCCTTGTTTGAAGGTGTGGACTTGCTCAAGCTGAGTGATGAGGAAATCAGAAAAATCCGTGGAAAAGATATATCGATGATTTTCCAAGATCCGATGACGAGCTTGAATCCTGTACTCACTGTAAAAAGACAAATGACTGAAGGACTTCTTAAACATACCGACATGACTCGTCAAGAGGCATATGATCGTGCTGTTGAATTGCTTAAGATGGTCGGTATTCCCAATGCTGAGAAACGAATCGAAGGATTCACGTTTCAGCTTTCCGGTGGTATGCGTCAGCGCGTAATGATTGCCATGGCACTTGCATGTAATCCTAAATTGCTGATCGCTGATGAGCCTACAACTGCGTTGGATGTTACCATCCAGGCTCAGATTATGAACTTGGTTAAGGATGTCCAGAAAAAGTTCAAGATGGCCGTTATTTGGATTACCCATGACTTGGGGGTTGTTGCTAATTTCGCACAAACCGTACAGGTTATGTATTCCGGTTATATTGTGGAAAAATGTGGTGTCAAAGAGCTTTTTGCTCATGGAGCGCATCCCTACACCTTGGGTTTGTTGAATTCATTGCCGAAGATTCAAAATAACGAACATCAGAAATTGGAAACGATTAAGGGAGCCCCACCAAATTTAATTACGTTGGGTCCTGGTTGCCCGTTTGCTCCACGATGTCCGAAAGCAACTGAGCAGTGTGTGAAAGAGAATCCAGAATTACTCGATATTGGTGAAGGCCATCTCGTAGCTTGTTGGAACGTTGAAAAAGGAGAATCACATGTTGGATAACCAAAAGAAACTCCTTGAAATAAAGGGCTTGAAAAAACATTTTTCTGTTGGTGGTGGACTCTTTAACAAACCAAGTCTGGTACAAGCAGTCAATGGCATTGATTTTGACATGTACCATGGTGAAACTCTTGGACTGGTCGGGGAAAGCGGTTGCGGTAAGTCTACCGCAGGAAGAACCATCCTCCAATTATATAAGCCGACTGCTGGAGAAATCTTGTACGACGGTGTCGATATTGCCAAGCTCAGCCGGGAAGAAATGGTGGCGTATCGAAAGAAGATGCAAATCATCTTCCAAGATCCGTATTCCTCATTAAATCCTCGCTTGACAGTTGGCAGTATCATTTCTGAGCCTTTGAGTATTCACCATCCTGAAATGAGCAAACAGGACCGAATTGATTTCAGCAAAGAATTGCTGATGAAAGTAAATTTGGATCCCAGCTTTGTAAACCGTTATCCCCATGAATTTTCTGGTGGACAACGTCAGCGTATTGGAATCGCCCGTGCACTGGCTGTTGACCCTGAATTTATTGTTTGTGATGAACCAATTTCGGCTCTTGATGTCTCTGTTCAAGCACAGGTCGTCACCCTGATGGAAGATCTTCAGGCAAAGATGAACCTTACCTATTTGTTTATCGCCCATGACCTGTCGATGGTTAGGCATATCTCGAATAGGGTAGCTGTCATGTATTTGGGAAAAATAGTGGAACTTGCTGATAGGGATGAAATATATGAACATCCCTTGCATCCCTATACAAAGGCTTTATTGAAAGCCATCCCAGTACCTGATCCTGTGTACGCTGAGTCCCATCCGATCCAACCGTTGGAAGGTGAGGTCCCAAGTCCAATAAATCCACCGAAAGGCTGCTATTTCAGCCCACGGTGTCCGTATGCCAAGCCTATCTGTTTGGAAGAAGCTCCTGTATATGAGGAAAAAGCTCCAAATCATTTTTGCGCTTGCCATTTTGTTTAAATCATAAGGTACGAGATATGGAAAAGAATATTAAACTAGCAAATGACCTGTTGGATTTTATCCAACAAGCTCCCAGTCCATTTCATGTAGTAAAAGAGGCTTCTGTTATTCTTGAAAAAGCGGGTTTTGTCCAACTGAAACATGAGGACAGATGGGATTTGAAGAAAGGTGGCAGATATTACGTTACGACCAACGACTCTGCCCTCATCGCGTGGATAGTGGGAAGTGGGGACTTCGAGAAAGAGGGATTCCGACTTGCCCAAACTCACGTTGATTCACCTTCAATCAGAATCAAACCTTCTGCAGATATGAAAGCTGCCGGAGGGGTGTTGAAGCTGAACGCTGAAGTCTATGGTTCACCGATTCTTTCCACGTGGCTCGATCGTCCCTTGGCCCTTGCCGGTCGCCTCTCGCTCAGAAGTAACTCTGTACTGCACCCCAAGCAAGTACTTGTCGATTTTGATGAGCCCCAGCTATATATCCCAAATATTAGCATTCATCACAATAAAGGTGTAAATTCGGGTGTCGAATTGAATCCACAGAAAGATATGCTCCCCATGCTTGGACTGCTGAATGCCGCTAAAGATGGCAAGGATTCCTTACTGGCTTTGCTTGCAGACAAAGCTGGTTGCAAACCAGAGGATATCCTGGATTACGACCTTTATACTTCAGAGTATGAACGTGGATGTCTCATGGGATTGCAAAAGGAACTTATCAGCTCAAAGAAGCTGGATAACCTTGGGTTGGTCTATGCTTCTATTCAGGCGCTCTGTGCGCAAACTACTCCTGTTGGAACACCGATTATTTGTTGTTTGGATAACGAAGAAATTGGAAATAGAACTCGTCAGGGTGCAGATTCTCCAATGCTGAGTACCGTATTGGAGCGTATCGCCTCAGCTTTAGGCAAAGATCGTGAGGACTATTTCCGCTCTTTGCAGCAATCATTCATGTTGTCCGCAGACATGTCTCATGCAGTACATCCGAATGCACCGGACAGGAGCGATCCTGTGGTACATGTCGAGCTCAACGGAGGAATTGTCCTTAAGGTAAGCGGAGCTCAGAAATTTACGACAAACAGTGAATCTAGCGCAGTCTTCCAACAGATTTGTGAAACGGCACAGGTTCCTTGCCAGTATTACGTGAATAAATCCGATTCTCCCGGCGGTTCAGCGGCAGGAACAGCTTCCATTACGAAGGCTGATATGCGTAGCGTTGATATCGGTTTGGCTTTATATGCGATGCACTCAATTCGTGAAATGGGTGGAACTGCTGACAATGCGTATATGCACGACATGCTTGAGCAGTTTTTTAAACAAGGGAATTGATTGTGATCAACAGCTACGATAGCTCAAATGGGAAAAAACTAGAAGACATGGATCAGGAAATGACTTTTGCACAATATCTTACGAAATTTTTAAAAGCGCAGGGAGTCAAATATATATTTGGAGTGCCAAGCGGTGATTGGCTGTCATACATGGAGGCAATGGAAGACGGGGATCCTGAATTTGTTTTAGTTGCGAATGAGGCTACTGGTGGTTTTATGGCAACTGTATATGGATGGCTAACGGGAAATCCCGGGGTGTGTTATGGAACCACTGGTCCGGGTGCGACCAACCTCTCCACGGGGGTAGGCAGCGCCTTGTTGGATAGAGCGCCTCTTATTGCTCTGACAACCGAACCCCCTGCAGAAATGGTGGGTAGGATAACGCAGATGGTGATTGATCATCAGACGCTGTTTAAACCTGTTACAAAGCATACGTTCAGTATGCAAATGAACAATGTTGAAAAACAGTTGATCGATGCCGTTGCCTTGGCAAAAGCAGAAGTTCCAGGTCCTATACACATCGGTCTTCCGCAGGGAATGGGAGACATGAATGTAACGGCAGCGATTCCGAGTTTCATTGAACGTGAGGCAATATCTTCACCGTCAGATGAGGCTATTTCCCACATGAAAGAGCAGTTTATCTCTTCAAAGAAGCCTCTTTTAGCCGTTGGTCTTACTTCAATACGACTGGGTCTTGGTGATCTAATTGTCAAGATTGCGGAAAAATTTGATATCCCCGTGGTTCTTACCCCCATGGCAAAAGGCTTGATCGATGAAGACCACCGTTGTTATGCAGGAGTCTTGTTTCACGCATTAAGCGATATCGTGGCAATCACCAATATGCAAGCCGATTTGGTTGTGGGAATTGGGTATGATCCTGTGGAATTCAATTATGAGTCATGGATGCCAGAGGTTCCTCTTGTACATATTGATACCACCGCATGTGATATTGATAAGCAGGTGTATACCCAGATTCTGGATGTATTAGGGGAGCCGAAAGTAGCTTTGGAAGCATTGCTTACTTTGGATGCTCTATCGTTTGATTGGGATATGCAGGCTTTGCAGACAAGACGGGAAGATATGTTCTCACGCTTTGAACCGAAACCTGGTGTCTTTGGCCCGCTCAGTGTATTGAAAATTCTTCGTGAAATCCTTCCCGATGATGGAATTCTTACTTGTGATGTAGGGGCTCATACCCATTTGATCGGGCAAGCTTGGAAAACAAAGCATCCTTATGGACAGTTGATGTCCAATGGATGGTCCTCCATGGGATTTGGCATTCCTGCAGCCATGGGTGCGAAGTTGGCTCGCCCAGAGGCCCCCGTAGTCTGTATTACCGGGGATGGTGGATACATGATGATGGCCGGCGAAATGGCAACAGCAAAAAGAATCGGCAAGAACATAGTGTTCATCGTATTGTCTGATACCAAGCTGGAGTTGATAAAGCTGAAGCAGCTGAAGCGGGGTAAGGTAACTGAAGGTACTGACTTAAGTACTGAACAACCACAAATACCCGAATATATGTTCGGTGTTCCCGTACTTCCTGCTGATTCGACAGAATCACTCAAATCTGCTTTGACCGAAGCCTTTGCGTCGGATGGTCCGGTGATTGTACAGGCGATTATCGACCCGACAGAGTATGAGGATTTGATTTTAAGAAAACATAAATAAATGACATGCAAGCATAATTGATGCTTGTAACATGACATTTTTAGTATTTGGTCTGTAATTAAAATGAGGAGCTGAATATGAAAGAAAAACTAAGAGTTGGAGTTATTGGGGCTGGAAGATGGTGCCAAAGGGCACACCTGCCTGGGTATGTAGGATCCCCGTTATGCGACATCGTTGCTATAAGTGATTTGCATGAGGATTTGGCAAAAGATGCTGCTTCGAAGTTCTCGATCCCTGATGTGTACACTGATTATGAAAAAATGTTGCAGCGCGATGACATCGATGTAATCGACGTAGTCACCCGTGCAGGGGATCAATTCGACAACAGTCATGAGATTCTGACATTCCAGGCATTGGAAGCAGGAAAGCACGTCTTGGTTGAGAAACCTGTTTGCCATGATTATAAGGATGTAATCAGAGCCCAAGAATTAGCTGACAGCAAAAACCTGAAGACAAAAGTTGGTTTGACCTTCCGTTATGCACCGGCTGTACAATACATGTTTGAACTGGTCAAAGAAGGTTTCATCGGAGATCCGTTTGTGTACAACGGCTATGAGCAGAACTCCCAGTGGCTCAGTCCTGACTACCCGATGGATAAGCGTATCCACCGTGAGTATCCAAAAAATCCACCTTCATTCCACACTGATTTAACCCCAGAAGGTATTGGTGTGTACTCCCTTGAAGGGTATGGTGCTCCTACCATTGATATCGGGCTCGAGCTTATCGGTTCTGATTTGGAACGTGTTTCCTGCATCATGGCGAACATGGTGAAAGAGCGAAGGCTTACCAATCTTGATACCGAATATTCAAGAATCAATGTTGATGATGCCGATATCTTCATTGCTGAAGGTATGAATGGAACCTTGTTCTCTTTGCAATCCAGTATTGTAACTGTTGGAAACTATCCTGGTATTGAAGCACGAATCTTCGGTTCCAAGGGTGGACTTCAAGTTCGTCTGGTGGAAGAGTTCGGTGTGATTCAGACCCTTAAGGGGGCAAAACCCGATGCAGTAGAGTATGTAGATATGGAAATCCCCCGCCGCTTCTTCCCGCCTGCCTATGAAAAAGGTCAGTCATGGGATCAGGTATTCTATGCAGGACTCATCCATAACTTCATGCAGGAAATCGTATCCGGTGGTAGCGAAAACCAAGGCAACTTTCTCCAAAGTGCTCGCGTACAGAAGATCATCAATATGGCCAGTACTTCACACTATGAGAAGCGTTGGGTCCACAATTCAGAAATGTAACGGTAGGAGGAAGCCTGTATGATGAGCCAATATGCTAATTTCGATCAATGGATGGATGATTTTTTCCTGCATTTGTTTTCACGACGTCCAGTAGATGCCACATTCGCAGGGCTTCATACGTACAACGGGCAACTGCCCGATGTACGAGAGGA
>QJZS01000161.1 GCA_003247345.1 Spirochaetales bacterium | reverse complement strand
ATATCATATTGTTTCAATACATCTTTTAATGATTCATAATTTTTAAATTGGATAGCATGAATCCCTACCTTCTCGGCTGCATCACAATTCTCTTTATAATCATCTATGAAAAGAACGTGCCTTGCTTCTATACGCTCAGAATCGAGTATGTAACTGAAAAAGGCAGCTTCAGGTTTTGCATGCCGTATTTCACATGAGGCGTATACCGTATTGAAATGATCATATTGGTGTAATTGTTTATGTCGTAAAAAATGGGCGGGCTCCGTGTTCGTTGCACATACAACCCTGTAACCGGAGTCTTTTAAAGTATCTACCAATGTAAGCATGTTTTGATCCAGTATCGGGTCAAAGTATTTTGCCCATAGAGATTCTGTATGAGAAGGAATTGCAATGTTAGTTTTTTCTGTGAATACCTGCCACATTGTTTCTTCATCAATGAGGTTTTTGCTATGTTGCATGAGTAAGCCAGTCAAGTCAGAATTCAGTTGTGAAAACTGCTGATACCCAGTAACCCCAAAATCTTCAAGTAGAGCTTTTTCCATCATCCCATCGGAGTGCTTGACGACTACTCCACCCATATCAAACATAATCAACTGTATTTCTTCATTCATAGTCAGTGATAATACCATACCGGCATGAGGCCAACTAGGGTTTCCCCCTGTTTAAAAATAGGATATGCTCACTCATAGTTTTGTGTTGTTCTGTAACAACAAAAGAAACCAATAGAGGGAATGGTAGGATTTATCATGAAACTGATCAGCTGGAACGTAAACGGATTGAGAGCCATCCAAAAGAAGGGGTTTGAGGAATATGTCCAAGACAGCGATGCAGACATCTTCTGCTTGCAGGAAACAAAGCTACAAGCAGACCAAGTGGCATTGGACCTTCCCCAGTATCATATGTATTGGAGTTTCGCCGAAAAAAAGGGATACAGCGGTACAGCATTGTTCAGCAAAATTGAACCACTAAGCATAGAAACAGGTATTGGCCACCCTCTCGATTCCGAGGGTCGAACGGTAACCGCTGAATTTGAAGATTTTTATGTGGTAAGCTGTTACACCCCAAACAGCCAGAATGAACTGGCACGGCTTGATACCCGTCTTGATTGGGACGAGGCGTTCCGCGCGTATGTATCGGCTTTAAAAGAAATGAAAGGTGTAATCATTTGCGGGGATTTGAATGTAGCTCATAATCCGATTGATTTGAAGAACCCAAAATCAAACGAACGGAATGCCGGATATTCAATCGAGGAAAGGCAAAGCTTTACTTCTTTGCTTGAAGCAGGATTCATAGACACCTTCCGCTTGCTTTATCCAAAACAAGAAGGCATCTACTCCTGGTGGTCCTATCGATTCAAGGCAAGAGAAAAGAATACAGGGTGGCGCATAGACTATTGGCTTACCAGTGAAGATTTAAAAGATCGCATCCAGAACAGCGGCATTGAAACCGACGTTCTGGGCAGCGATCATGCACCGGTTGTGCTCACCCTGCAAGACTGAATCTATTTCAGCAAATATTCAGGGATTTCTCCTCGGTTCTCAAATACTTTACGTTGCTGGGAATCGAGAATTTTTTTACACATTCTGATTGCAAGTGGAGTTACCTCAACCAATTCGTCATCCTTGATGAATTGGATTGCTTGCTCCAGACTCGGCTTGCTTACAGGGGTGAGTGTAACTGCCTCGTCCTTTCCCGATGCCCTGAGGTTGGTCAGTTTCTTTGTACGTGTAGGGTTCAGCAGCAAATCGCCTTCACGATTACGTTCACCTACAACCTGGCCCTCATACACCGGATCACCTGGCTCAAGGAACAGTCTTCCACGATCTTCCAACTGATACAAAGCATATGCTACTGCGTTGCCGCTGCGATCACTGATCAAACTTCCACTATAGCGGTCGGGGAAATCACCTTTGTAAGGCTCATATCCTTTCATGTAGCTGTTCATGATGCCATTACCACGGGTATCGGTCATAAACTCGTCATGATAGCCGATCAAACCACGTGAGGGTATTTCAAATGTGATTTTCACACGTGAATTTTCTGTATAGGTGATGTCACTCATCAGAGCTTTTCGTTTTGAGAGTTTTTCCATGACCGTACCGCTGTTCTCTTCGGGACAATCGATATAGAGATATTCAACTGGTTCTGTCTTTTTTCCATCCTCATCGGTCTTGAAAATGGTTCTGGGTCTTCCAACGCAGAGCTCAAAGCCTTCTCGACGCATTTGCTCAACGATGATTGCCATCTGGAATTCGCCTCTACCCTTGACCATGAACGTATCATCTGGGTTTTTCTCAACACGGATGGACACGTTACGCAAAGCCTCTTTCTGCAAACGCTCCCAAATTTTTCCTGATGTAATCTGTTTTCCTTCCTTCCCTGCCAATGGGCTGATATTCTTTGAAAACAACATGGAAACTGTGGGCTCATCAATATGGATTCGAGGAAGAGCTTTCATATCATCGATGGTACAGATGGTATCGCCGATATGGACATCCTCAACACCACTGAGAACGATGATATCCCCGCTCTGTACTTGAGGTACCTCGCTGAAAGTAGGACCATTATAGGTCTGGAGCTTGGTAACCCTAAGGTTTTTGGTAGTTCCGCCTTCCTGCATACACACCAAGTTATCGTTGGTAGTAGCATTACCGTGAATAACCTTTCCGATAACCAAACGACCCAGATAGTCGTTGTAAGAAAGGTCACTGACCAACATACCAAAAGGCTGCTCGTCATCAAATTCAGGAGCTGGAATTGTCTCTATGATGGAATCCAGCAACTGATGCAGATTATCATCCAAATTAGTTGGGGAAAGACCGCATTTTCCATCTTTACCACTCGCATAGAAGACTGGGACTTCAAGCATGGAATCATCATTACCCAATTCAAGCAACAATTCATATACTTCCTGAAGAACCTCTTCACTTCTCTGATCCTGTCTATCAACTTTATTGATAACTACGATCGGGGTCAGATTAAGCTTCAAAGCTTTTTCCAAAACAAAGCGAGTCTGGGGAAGCGGGCCTTCGGCAGCATCAACCAATACAACAACACCATCGACCATGGACAGGCCACGTTCGACCTCTCCACCAAAGTCAGCGTGTCCCGGAGTATCTATGATATTGATCTTTACCCCTTTCCAAGTAATGGCGCAGTTTTTAGCACTAATAGTAATTCCACGCTCTCGTTCCAAGGCACCACTGTCCATGATGCGATCCTGCCCATCGTCTGCTACAAGTCCACTTTGGCGGAACATTGCATCAACAAGGGTTGTCTTACCATGGTCGACGTGAGCGATAATGGCAATATTTCTAATATTTTCGTTTTTTGTAATCATGAAAATTCCTTATGCGATTGTTGAGGCTTTACCATCTTTCCTCTCCAGGAAAGCTTTAGCCAAGATTAATGAAAACATGATGAGAATGCTGATACTGATGGTTGCCAAACCACCTGCGATTCCCACCGATTGGGCAACCGTACCGATAATGATCGGCATGATGATTGCTCCAAGGGTTGCAGTAGCAATACAAGTACCTGTTGCCACTGTCGAAGATATAAACCTACTTTCCATTGTGGAAAGCGTCGTCGGATAGGTCCCGCTCATGGCAAGGCCAAATCCGAAAAGACTGATATAAATCAAAACAGTACTTTGTACCGTAATCATCATACTAAAAAAAGCAAACTGTAGTACAGACAGGATGATCAATAAAAGGTTTTTATTCATCTTCACTGAGAGTTTTGCACAACTGATCCGCCCGATGAGTATAAAAACCCATAATGCAGAACTGGTAGTTTGTGCCAATGCCGGGCTCAATTTTCCCGTATCGGTAAAATACGTTACCAGCCAACCGATGACCGAAGCCTCGCTGCAGAGATAAAAAAACATGATAAACGTATTAAGCCAAAACCTTCCACTTTTAACAAAATCACGCCCTTCGTCCACTTCTTTCTTTTTCGGCTTTCCCGAAAGCGATGAACGCCTGAGGAAGAAGAGCACCACCAGTTCAATAGTCACCAAAATCCATGCACTCACTTTCCATGAAAGATGCATAGCGGAGGTAACCAAAAGCGCAATAAACGGTGCTAAAAAAGCTCCGATAGCAAACGCAGCATGGAGTATATTCAAAGCTGCTGCTTTATTCTCAGCAATCTGGCTCGTGACAACATTACTTATGTTGCTCATCGTACCACGGCCAATACCTGTAAAAGCAAAGGCTATCAGCAGTACCAACGGATTGGATGTGAGCGTCATCAAAGTAAAGCCGATGACAATACCAAGAGAAAGCGAAAAGGTACTCCATTTCCTACCAATGATGTAGGGAAGATATCCTGCAATCAAAAGGGCAAAAAAATTTCCTATCTGATGGGCTGAAATAACAGCTCCACTGAGCACATAGCTCATCTTATACTCTTCTTTCATGAATGGGAGCAAAGCACCAATAAGCGTACTCATGATTCCACTGGTCAAGAAGGCAAAATATATCATATACATCAAGGGCACATCGTTCTGTTTGACCTTGAGCATTTTTGCTAAAGAGGGCATTCACAACTCC
>QJZS01000169.1 GCA_003247345.1 Spirochaetales bacterium | reverse complement strand
CGTGTGGAAAAATTCTCAATGGTAGCCTCTGGGATTAGGGTGGGGCTGAGAATCGGGGTATCCACCTCTGTATAATTTCGAGTATCGAAAAAGGTTCGGATGGCTTTGTTCATCCTACTACGTGCTTGTGCTGCTTCTATCATGTAAGCATCATATCCATAGCCCCCGCTCTGTTGCAAGCGTCCCTGTCAAAACAGTATACTCGCCAGTATGAAAGAGTATGTAACCGACGACATCATCTATGCGCTTGCAACGGCATGGTCACAGAGTGCATTGGCGGTAATCCGAGTCAGTGGAGAAGGCTGTAAAGCGTTGCTTTCCACTCGGTTTTCCCGACCAAAAGCACTCAAAGAAGCTAAGAATGCTACATTGGTGCATGGATATTTGCATGATTCGAAGGGTAATAATATAGATGAGGTGGTAGCTGCAGTCTACAACGAAGGACACGGCTATACCTTGGAAGAATCAATCGAGTTTTCCTGTCATGGATCGTTATCTGTAATCAAGGAAATTCTCAGGGAATTTGCAAAGCTTGGTATGCGGAGTGCCGAAGGTGGTGAATTCACCTTCCGAGCCTTTTTGCATGGAAGGCTCGACCTTACCCAGGCAGAAGCCGTACAGGAATTGGTAGTCAGCCAAAGCGACCGTTCGAGAACGTTGGCTTTGGGTCGACTTGCAGGCAGTTTGAAAGATCGCATAGCCAGTATGAAACAACAGCTGATGACAATCATGGCTGCTGTTGAAGTACAGCTGGATTATGCTGAGGATGAACTGGATGAGTTTGTTTTTCCCAGAGAGAAACTGGTAACCCTCATTGCTTCCTTAAAACAGATTGCCGATACCTATCAGATAGGCAAGTTGTATAAGAGCGGAGCTCGTATTGTACTTGCTGGTTCCACCAATGCAGGAAAAAGCTCTCTCTTCAATCTCTTACTCAAGCAGGACCGTTCGATTGTCAGCCCTGTGAAGGGAACAACCCGAGATTATATTGAAGCTGACCTTTCCATAGAAGGAATTCCCATACGGCTTTATGATACGGCAGGGCTGAGGGAAAGCGAAGATAGTATTGAGACCGAGGGGATCAAACGGACAGAGCGATTGATAACCGAAGCTGATCTGGTAATCTTTTTGATCGATAGCACAATGGTCGACCATATCCCTCAGGAGGATGATCGTACCATAGTGGTTTATAATAAAAGTGATTTGGGTAAAGCTCCGAAAGGGAAGTTGGCTATCAGCGCACAGAGTGGAGAAGGAGTCGACCGCATGCTCTCTGAAATTGCAAAGAGGCTGACTTCAGGGTTTATTCCCTCTTCTGATGATTTGCTCGTGATTGAATCAGAGCGACAATTCCAATTGCTTTCTGCTGCCTACGAGGCGCTCTCACGAGCCTTGATTCTTGCAGACAAGGATATTCCTTTGGACATAACGGCAGTCGAGCTCGGTGAAGCCCTCGATAGCCTTGGACAATTGACTGGAGAAGTAACCCCAGCAGACATTTTAGAAACGATATTCAGTGGATTTTGTGTAGGTAAATAGAAAATGGATTATGATGCAATAGTTGTAGGGGGTGGCCACGCGGGGATTGAAGCCGCACTTGCGCTCTCTCGAATAGGATTCAAGACACTCATGATTACCCAGAGCTTGGATGCAATTGGGCGTTTGTCTTGCAATCCTGCAGTTGGTGGCCTTTCCAAAGGGAACTTGGTCCGAGAAGTCGATGCCCTTGGTGGTGAGATGGCTCATCTCATCGACCATTCGATGATACAATTTAGAATACTTAACCGCAGAAGAGGTCCTGCTGTGCAGGCTCCACGTGCGCAGGCTGATAAATTCACGTATTCACGTTTGGCTAAAGAAACTCTTGAAGCAGAACACAACCTGTCTCTGTTCATGGATACAGTGGTCGACTTCATTCTTGATAAAGATGGCAAACGTTTTGTAGGTGTTGTGACCGAACGAAGGCATACCATCACCAGCAAGGTTATTGTCTTAACCACAGGAACCTTCATGGAAGGGCGAATATTTATTGGTGAGTATGATGCCCCCAATGGAAGACTGGATGAGCCAGCTGCTATTGGACTCGGAACAAACCTCAGAAAGAAAGGGTTCCCTGTTGGACGACTGAAAACAGGAACTCCTGCAAGAGTAAGAAAGTCCTCCTTGGATTTCGATAAGATGGAAGTTCAGGACGGGGAAGAGATCATGATGCCCTTCAGTTTTGATTATGATCGAGTCGATCGTCCGAAAATGCCTTGTTATATCACTTGGACCAATGAGAAGACCCATAAAATTATTACAGACAACATCCATCGATCTCCCCTATATGGTGGAAAGATTGTAGGAAAAGGCCCCCGGTACTGTCCCTCGATCGAAGATAAGGTCGTTCGATTCCCTGATAGGGAACGGCACCAAATTTTCGTTGAACCCGAGGGCGTGGGAACAGAGGAAATGTACCTCAATGGTATTTCATCCTCCTTACCCGAGGATGTGCAGTGGGATTACATTCACAGCATCGTAGGATTGGAGCATGCCCAAATCATGCGCCCGGCGTATGCTGTTGAGTATGATTTCATTGATCCCCAAGCCCTGTATCCTTCCCTTGAAAGCAAGTTGGTTGAAAACCTGTTCATTGCAGGTCAAACCAACGGAACAAGCGGATACGAAGAGGCTGCATGCCAAGGTTTGATGGCAGGAATCAATGCCGCTCAGAAGCTCAAAGGGGAGAAACCGCTCATCCTTGGTCGTAATGAGGCCTATACTGGTGTTCTTATCGATGATTTGGTAACCATGGGAACCAAGGAGCCATACCGTATGTTCACCAGCAGGGCTGAATACCGACTCAACCTCCGCCATGATAGCTGCGACCAAAGATTGACCGAAAAGGGATTCAACGTAGGACTTCAGAAACAAGCAAGTCTTGATCGTCTGCAATACAAACTTGAACGGATGGATGCTGTGAAGGATTTACTCCGTCAGAGAAAGATTGCAGAAAAGAATGCACTTCAGGCACTTAAAATGCCTGAGTATACTATTGCAGATCTTGTGAAGGAAATTCCTGAATTGGAAGCTTTTGAAGAGCCTATTCGTTACCAAGTGGAACTTGATGTCAAATACGAAGGGTATATCAGCCGCCAGGATCGTCAGATAACTCGATTTGAGAAGTTGGAGAATATGCATCTTGATCCCAACTATGACTATGACAACATGGAAGGACTCAGCTCAGAAGGAAGAGAAAAGCTGAAAAAAGTACAACCCATGTCAATTGGGCAGGCTTCTCGTATCAATGGCGTACGTAACAGTGATATAGCACTTTTAATCGTTCATCTGGATAAAGGAGGGCGAGGTGAGCACTAACTATCGACCCTTGATAGATGCAGGACTTGCCAAGATCGGATTGGCTTTCTCTGATGAACAGAAAAGCCAACTCGATGCCTATATCTCTGAGATTGAACTGTTCAATCCCGTTTATAAACTGGTCGGAGCCGAGGGTGATCAACTGATCATTCGGCATATTCTGGACAGCCTTGCCGTAGTACCTTTGATCCAAGCCGAAGCTGCAAAATTTGAGAATTGCAAAGTTGCCGATCTCGGATCGGGTGCAGGACTTCCTGGAATTCCCTTAGCCATAGCAATGCCTTCACTTTCTTTTACGTTGGTGGAACGAATGCAACGCCGAATTGATTTCCTAACCAACGCTCTGGTACGTACTTCTTTGTCCCCAAGGGTCCAGATTCTCCCAAAGGATCTGAAGGAAGTAGGAAAGGATTTTAATTTGATTACATTCCGAGCTTTCAGACCTTTGGTGGAGATTTTGGATGATGTAGCTCCTATTTTGAGTGAAAATGGGATAATATGTGCCTATAAGGGGAAAGCTGACCAAGTAGATGAGGAGCTGGAACTCGTACAAACCAAGTGTAAGTCACGTTGGAGTTCCCGATTAGTTGAAGTACAGGTTCCTTTTCTTGATGCTGAAAGATCGCTTTGTCTTATGAAAAAGATTTGATACCAATGGAAACATTGGGTGTTTGTATACTAAGGAGCTTGAAGTGAAGGAGAATAAGGGTCGAATTTCGTTCATAGCCGGCTTGATATGTTTGGTTATGACACTATTGTTTGCAAGTGTGGAAGCCTTGCCTTACATAGGAGTGAGCCATCCGATTCTGATCTGGGTTTCCTCGCATCTCAATGACTTTTTCTCATTCTCTGTAATTCCATCCCCACTTTCCTTATTACCTGTCACTTTGATGTTGTTGGTTTGGACAATCATGATTTTCGCTTTCAGGAAGAATCAGAAGTTCTTTCTAATACTCATCCCGGTTACGGCTTTGATGGCATATACACTGTATACGTTGTCACATGTAATGCAGGGAAGTACCAAACCACTTTTCATCACATCTATCCCTGCCGATCTTCGTAGTGCTTCCTTCAAGATTGTATTGTTGTTCTTTGCTGAAATGCTTCTATTTGTCATCCTTACGCTCATCGGAGATGGGTTAAAGCGCTATCAGGAGAAAAAAATAGAGCGAGCCTTACGCAAAGCCCAGAAAAACGGACAGCATGAGGAAATCGAAAAAGAGGAAGAACATACCGTTGTTCTGAACAAGAAACCCGTACCGGCTGAGAAAGTGGAAGAAGGCAAGAGTTTTACTGAGCAACAACAAGTTTCTTTCCCCCCTGTAGCAGAAGTTCCCTCCGTAGAAAGAATATCCAAAAAACGTAGTACCTCGTTTATACCTGCTGAGAGTGAAGTATTGGCAGTAAAAGAACTACAAGTCGGAAAGATGAGCATCGGAGCCTTGCATACCCTCGGTGAAGAACGTAAGCGCAACAATGGAATGTCTTACTTGGAACGTAAGCAACAAGAAATTGAAGAGCAAAAACGTAAAGAAGCTGAGCAACCCCAGAAACCAGTAGAAGAGAAAAAAGAACATGTCCAGTTATCGGGGTTTCTTCAAGGTGCTTTGGAAGCGGTGGGTAGAGCGCCAAAGAAAACTTCTTCTCGACGCTCAGAGCCTCAAGGTAAAGTGAAAAGCATGCTTGCGCAGGCGGTTGAGGATCAGGCAGGCAAGCAAGATGCTGTTGTAGTTGAAACCCCTCCTTCAAAATCACTGAATATACGCGAGCGTATTCTTTCTGTTCAGTATGAAAAAGAAGAACCGCCTAAACCCACAGAGTCTATTGTTGAGAAACCTGTTGTTCCGCAGCCTGCACCCATTTTTGAGAAACCTATTGTCCCTCAACCTGTTTCTCCAATCGTTGTCGAGAAAGCCCCAGAGATTCCTCAATTCGCTCCTAAAAGTACAGCCCAACCGATTAACGGTTCACAACTGGTAGGGGAGGCTGTTAAGGCTGGTGAACCAGAAGAAGAGGAAGCTGACCCATTGGAAAGTGCCAGCGGCGTCGGCGGGCTTGCAGGAAAGAGTGCCAGTGCCTTGATTAATAGAGCACGTATTACTTACCAATATCCCAGTGATGACATATTGGTGACCTATCCCCAGATTGGAGACGTGGTTGATGAGAAAACAGTGCATCAGGGACAGTTGTTGGTTTCAACATTGGAGCAGTTCAATATCAGCGTAGAATTGACCAATATTGTTCGTGGTCCTACCGTAACCATGTTTGAATTACTTCCTGCCCCTGGGGTCAGGGTAAACTCAATCGTCAATCTTTCTGATAACATCGCGCTTGCTTTGGCCGCTACCCAAGTTCGTATCGTAGCTCCGATTCCCGGTAAATCTGCCGTTGGTGTTGAGATCCCGAATATCAAACGAGATATTATCGGATTTAGGGAAATGCTCCCATCTCTTGTAGATTCATTTGGAATTCCAATGGTTCTCGGACGTAGTTTGATGGGAAAACCAATAGTCGTTGATGTAATCAAGGCTCCTCACCTTCTGATTGCCGGATCCACAGGTAGTGGAAAAAGCGTATGCGTGAACTCATTGATCTGTTCAGTGCTTTTCAGAAGAAGCCCAAAGCAAGTCCGTATGATCCTTGTTGATCCCAAGATTGTAGAATTGAATATTTACAATGGAATTCCGCATCTTCTCACTCCTGTTATCACTGATGCAAAGAAAACACTGAAAGCTTTGGATTTCTGTTTGTATGAGATGGATCGGAGATATAAACTTCTGCAGGCTATCAGCGTAAGAAATATCATCGGATACAACGAGAAAATTGAGAATAGTCGACTGGCAAGGGAGAAATTGCCCTACATCCTGGTTGTCATTGATGAGTTTGCTGATTTGATGCATCTGGTCGGTAAGGATATGGAAACCAAAGTGAGTCGCTTGGCAGCAATGAGCCGTGCAGTCGGCATCCACCTTGTTCTTGCAACCCAAAGGCCTTCGGTCGATGTCATCACCGGTGTTATCAAGAACAATATCCCTAGTCGTATTGCGTTTGCTGTTACCAGCGCTATGGATAGTAGGATTATTTTGGACGAACCAGGAGCTGATAAACTCTTGGGTAAGGGCGACATGCTGTTTATGTCCAGTAGCAGCCCTGCCACTGAGCGTATCCAAGGTTCCTTCTTGAGTGATGATGAGGTAGAACAAGTAGTTCGCTTTGTTTCATCCCAGGGCGAGCCTGACTATATCGATGAATCATTCTTCGAGGATGATGAGCCGAAAGCCAGTGAGAGCTCAGATGATGACAGTGTTGATTCGAATGATGATGATGAATTGATGGATAAAGCCTTGGCAATCGTGGTGGAGCGCAAATGTGCTTCAGCTTCCTATTTGCAAAGGCGTTTGAAAATTGGATACAACCGAGCCGCCCGTCTGGTGGAACAGATGGAAGAGATGGGCTACGTAGGCCCTCCTAACGGGAGCAAACCCCGTGAGTTGATTAAGTATCCTTAATAGAGGTGTGAACATGGTTGGTGAACATGCACTGCACAACGGTGCTGTTATTTTGCAAAAGAATGCGGTTCTTCCCATAACTTTGAGGGAAGTACAATCTGGATTTTATGTATATGAATCAGTGAGAATCATCCAAGCACATCCTGTGCATTTGGAAGATCATTTGGTACGTCTCCAATTGTCGGCAAAAATGATTGGACTGGTTCATTCCTTTTCGAACGAACAGATACACGATTGGGTATATGCCTTGATAGCAGCTGACGAAATCGACAGAGCTACGATGCGTATCCAAATCTATGGCGGAGCGAATCCGCAGCTTTTTATCACAACCAATACCATTTTGAGTTATCCTGATTCCTATTATACCGATGGGGTCAAGGTAATCACGTATCGTGGTGAGCGTATGCGTCCGGGAGCAAAAACTGGAAATCTGCTCCTGAACTACATGGCTCTGGAAGCAGCGAAGAAGCAAGATGCGTTTGAAGCACTCCTGGTTGCAGATAATCAACAGATTCTGGAAGGAACACGAAGCAATTTCTTTGGAATTAAAGAAGGTACTCTTTTTACAGCTCCAGATGAGAAAGTCCTGTTGGGGGTTACCCGTGATCGTGTCATCAAGGCAGCGAAAGTAATTGGTTTGAAGGTTGTCTATGAAGCGCCTTCCTTGGAGGCAGTGCATACTGGTGAATTTGATGAGCTGTTTATTTCCGCGACCAGCATGGCTGCAATGCCGATATCCAGAGTTGATGGCATAGCTATTGGTTCTTTCTTTGATAAAACCCTGGCGATTTCAAAATTGGTTCGTGACTGGGAATTGGAGGATTAAGAAACCAATTCTCCCATGGTGGACAAGCTGTATAAATTACTCTATTCTTGATACATAGGGTCTTTCCCAGACCCATTTTTTGCGTGTTTAATGCAATTACTTGTAAAGGCGATATATAAAACTAATGAAATTTACTGAATTACCCCTAAGTGAGCAAGTGCTCAAAGGTGTTGAGGCAGCAGGCTTTACAGACTGTACAGAGGTACAGGAAAAAGTCTTACCCGTAAGCCTCACCAACTGTGACGTCATGGTCCAGTCAAAAACCGGAAGCGGAAAAACCGCTGTGTATGTGTTAACCGTTCTCGAAACCTTCTCAAAAGCCCAAAAAGCAGGCAAGAACAAACCAAAAGCCTTGATTGTAGCTCCTACTCGTGAATTAGCTGTCCAGATTGAGGAAGATACCAACCAATTGAGTGCTGGAATTGAAAACCTGGTAGTTGGAAGCTTTTATGGTGGTGTCGGCTATGGCAAACAGGATGAGTTGATCGAGAAAGGATGCGATATTTTTGTTTGTACTCCCGGTCGCATCTTAGATTACCAGAAAATGCACAAGATTGATTTCCGTGAGTTTGATATCTTTGTCGTTGATGAAGCCGACCGGCTCTTTGATATGGGTTTCTATCCCGATATCCAAAAGATGTTCAGCTTGCTTCGGGACCGTAAGGAACGGCAGACGATGCTCTTCTCGGCAACCTTGAGCACCAAGGTACGCAACCTTGCATGGAACTTCATGAATGAGCCTTCCGAAATCGAGGTGAATCCTGAAGAAATCACGGTAAATGCAATCACCCAGGAGCTGTACCATATCTCCAAGGAAGAGAAATTTCCCCTGTTCCTTCAGCTTCTAAAAAAAGAGAATCCTGGAAACTGCTTGGTATTCACCAACACTAAAGCACGATGTATTGAAGTTGCAAAACGGTTGAGTCTGAATGGCTATCCAGCCAAGTATCTGATGGGGGACCTACCTCAGGCAAAACGTCTTCAAACCATCGATCGGATGAAAGAAGGGAAGCTCAGTTTCCTGGTGGCAACGGATGTTGCCGCACGTGGCTTGCAGATCGATGATCTCGAATTGGTCGTAAACTACGACATCCCTGATGATTTTGAGAACTATGTACACCGTATCGGTCGTACCGCTAGAGCAGGAAAGAGCGGTAAGTCGATCACATTTGCCGATGAGGAATACGTCTACAACTTGGAAGCAATCGAGAACTACATCCAAATGAAAATTCCCGTAATTTGGCCTGCAGAGGGAGATCTTGAACCTGTAGAGGATAAGAGTGCTTCCTATTCCTTCCATGATTTGGTACGCGAAGATGGATATGGCCGACCCCAGAAGGGCGGTCCACAATCCAGACGGGGCGGTTCTCGCCCACAGGGGGGTAGAGCACGAGGTCCTAAGAGCGGCAGTTCTGCTCAAAAGAGCACCCAACAGCGCAGTCCAAGACCTAAGATGGAAAAAGGCTCTGCACCACAGCCGAAGCGCAGACAAGCTGGTTCAAAGAGTTATGCGGAGATGCAGAATCTTTCTCTTGAAGATCGCTTGGCTTACTACAAGCAGCAGTACCAGAGTGAAGGCGGAAAAGCCGCTCCAACAAACACTGCACCTGTAGATAAGAGAAAACAGAATCCAAAGAAAGGGCCTGTTCCACAGAAGCCAGTGCCTACCAAGAAAGCGGAAGCTGCTATCAAACAGGAATCCCAACCAAAGAAGAAGATTGGTTTCTTCGCTCGTCTGTTTGGGAGAAAAAAATAGCATGCTGAGGCGTTTCATTTCCTACTATCGACCCTATAAAGGCTTGTTCTTCCTGGATATGGGCGTAGCAATCTTTACCTCTGCTCTCTCGATACTTTTTCCCACTTTGACGAGACAGCTTTTGAGGGTTGAGATACCCCAGCAGAATCTGAAGAATATGCTCATCATATTTTCAGTTATGCTGCTTATCTATATCCTCCAGGCTGGTTGCCAGTATATACGGGTGACGTGGGGCCATATCCTTGGGGTAAAGATGGAAACTGATATGCGTAGTGAGCTGTTCGGTCATCTCCAAAAGCTTTCCTTTGGTTTTTTCGACAAGACCAAGACAGGGCATATGATGAGTCGCATCACCAATGACCTGTTCCAGATAACCGAGATGGCTCACCATGCACCTGAAGATTTGATCATCAGTGTGGCTACCATCATCGGTTCCTATATCCTGATGTTCAGCTACAGTGTACCTCTATCCCTGGTTTCGTTGATCCCTCTGCCGATTATGGTGTTTTACGGGGTGTATTACGGGCTGAAGATGAAAGCAACATTTCGACGGGTACGAAGAACAGTTGCCGATGTAAACAGCAACGTAGAAAATTCACTGTTGGGAATCAGGGAAGTTAAATCCTTTGGACGAGAAGATTATCAGGAAAAGAAATTCAATCATGTAAATGATATCCTTCGTGATAGCAAGACTGAACAGTATAAAGTCATGGGGAGTTATCACGCAATCTTGGGATTCTTCCGCGAGTTGTACTATTTCTGCACAATTGCAGGAGGTACCCTGCTGATCTTCATGGGGAAGGTCCAATCCTATGATTTGATTACCTTCATCCTTTATGTTGGTGTAGTGCTTCCTCCTATTGATCGTCTGATCAACTTTACAGAGCAGCTGCAACAAGGAATGGCAAGCTTTGAACGTTTTACCCAGGTTATGGATGAGAATCCAGACATCCAGGATGTGAAGAATGCCAAATCATTGAAAACTCAGCAAGGCTCGGTAACCTTTGAGGGAGTAAGTTTCTCCTATGAAAATTCTCTGGAGACTGTCCTTGATTCTGTTGATATTACGATCCCTGGTGGTGCTACCTATGCATTGGTAGGAGAATCTGGGGCAGGGAAGAGTACCTTTGCCAGCCTAATTCCTCGTTTTTATGAACCGAATAAGGGCAAGGTGTTGATCGATGGTCAGGATATTCGCGAGGTAACACAATTTTCTTTGCGTCAAAATATCGGCTTCGTGCAGCAAAATGTATTCCTGTTTGACGATACAATCAGAGAAAATCTGAAATACGGCAAAGTGGATGCTACCGATGAACAGTTGTGGGCGGCCTTGGACGCTGCAAACCTGGGTAGTTTTGTTCGTACGCTGCCACAGGGCCTTGATACTCAGGTAGGTGAGCGCGGGACATTGCTGTCAGGGGGACAGAAACAACGTATTTCCATAGCACGTGTATTCTTGAAGAATCCTCCAATCCTTATATTTGATGAAGCTACCAGTAGTCTTGATACAGAAAGCGAAGAGTTGATTACAGAGGCGTTCTCTCGACTTTCCCAAGGTCGAACAGCCATTGTAATCGCACATCGACTCACCACAGTCAAACATGCGGATTGCATCTTGGTGCTTGATGGCGGTAAACTGGTAGAGACTGGCACGCATGACCAATTGCTTGCCATAGGTGGCCAATATGCCAAGCTCTATAAGACGCAGGATTTATCCTAGCCTGAAGGAGGGAGCATGAGACGAGTTCGTATTGCATTTGCTGCAATTTTTGTTATACCTATTCTTGTACTTTCACTTTTGTATGCCTTCGTACCCGGATACATCATGCGATTCTTGGGATTGCGAAAGGCGTCAAATAGGTACCTTCGTTTATGTGGGCATTTCATCGGGAGCTCAATCCTATTCTTCTTGGGCATCACAGTCCATGTCGATGGGAAAGAAAATATTCCTCTGGCTGACCAACATCACGTTTGTTATATGGCCAACCACCAGAGTATGCTTGATATCGTAACTTTCGTTGGCCCTGCCCGGCTTTGGGCAAGTGTCATGGCCAAGGCTGAAGTAAAACGGATTCCCATTATCAATCTTTGGTGTTACGCACTGGATTGTGTATTTATCAACCGTATAAGCCCACGAGATGCGATTCAGGCGGTACTGCAGGGTGTAGAGCAGTTGAAGCAGGGGAAGAATATGTTGATTTTCCCAGAAGGCACTCGGAGTAAGGATGGAAAGATCGGGGAGTTGAAAAATGGAAGCCTCAAGCTTGCCACGCGCTCTAAGTCAGTGATTGTTCCTATTACGATAAAAGGATCCCGTGAAGGGTTTGAGAATCTAAAAGGCTGTAAAAGAGTGCATGCCTATCTCTCTATCGGCAAACCGATCCATACAGATGTACTGACAACTGAAGAGATTGCAACCTTGCACGAAGTGGTGTATGGAACCATTGCCAAGCGATTTGATGAGCTTCCCGGCTAAGTATAAGATGGCTACAGCTCTCAGCATTAACAATCTTTCATTTACCTATACCTCATGGACCCAGAAACAATTGGAGCCGCTGTTTACTGATCTTTCCCTGGAATTGAAAGAAGGTAGCAAAACTTTGTTGCTTGCTCCTTTCAACAAGGGAAAGACAACCTTGGCGAAAATTATTTGCGGAGTCTGCCCAAAGTATTTCCCAGGAGCATTGTCAGGGGAAATTCAAGTTTTTGGAAAAGACCTTTCCACACTTGAACCATGGGATTTGCTGTCTCAATGTACCTATGTTGCACAGAATCCTCAAGAACAGTTTGTCTCCACATCTGTTGAAGAGGAAGTTGCTTTTCCTTTGGAATCGATGGGAATGGAAGTCCAAGAGATGCGCTCTCGGGTGAATGCAGCCATACAAACCTGGGGATTGCATGATCTAAGAAGCAGCAGCGAGCAAGAATTGAGCGGGGGAGAACGCAAGCGCGTACTGTTGGCAATCATGCAAGCTATCGATGCTCCCATTTGGTTGTTGGATGAAGCATTTGATGATCTGGATCAAAAGTGGAGAGATCAGCTGAAAGCCATGATACAGAATGAGAAGAAAACTGTTTTGGTTTTAGCGAGCCGGTATCTCGAAGAATTCAATGATTTGTTTGACTCTGTACTGTTGCTTGATGAAAAGAAAGTGCTTCAAGCTTCTGTCTCAAATGTTCTTTCACAGTTTGCTCATCTGTGTGGGGATGATCTACCCAACCCATTACATCATGAAAGGTGTAACATTGCCCAAGAGAAAACGCTTGTCTGTGCCGACTTATATGCAGAAAGGGTACGGGTAAGTACAAACACTGCTGCAAAGTTCAACCTTGAGATTAAGGATTTTTCATTAAAAAGTGGAGAGTTGGTAACCTTGGTTGGGCCGAATGGTAGCGGGAAGAGTACGTTCAGCCGTTTGCTCTGTGGTCTCGATGCACCGCTTGAGGGTGCTATATCAGTTGATGGAAAGGCGCTTGTTTCAAAACAACTATCAAAGAAAGTTGGATATTTATTTCAAAGTCCCGATTTGCAAATTTTTCTTCCTACTGTATATGAAGAACTCGCATGGTCGTTGCAACGTAACAGCAATCTCAAACGAAAGGAGATAGAGCAACAGGTAACCGAATGTGCTTCATTGTTTTCCCTCGATCTTTCCGATACACCGACAACAATGAGTTATCCTCAACGAAAAGCCCTGCAAGCAGCAGTATATTATTTGCTTGATCGCCCCTTTTATGTGTTAGATGAACTCGATAGTGCTTTGACCTATCAGGCAGCACTCTCCATTATTGCCCGATTAAGGCATAAGGGAGCAGGAATCCTGTTAATCACTCATGACCGTCAGTTTGCCCAAATGGTAACAACGCGTTCCTACACCATACAGGATGGGAGGTTGCAAGCAGTATGACAACCAATACCTTTGTTGCAGGAACGGGATGGCTCTATCGTTTTGATCCACGGGCAAAACTATTGTTGATGGTTTTGATGTGCGTATGGTTCTTCCTGCCTGTCTCATTGATCGAGTTAAGTACCGTAGTGATTCTGGTGGTCTTGGTAGGGTTATACAATGCTGGTTGGAAGCTGGTGGTTCGTACCTTCCTCTCTATTCTTCCCATGTTGATCTTTATGGTTATCTTCAGTCCTTTCAATGTTCGTACAGGCTCTCCCTTGATCCAGATCAAGAGCTTTACGCTTATTACCGAGCAAGGGCTGGAACAAGCTCTGCGGCTCATGAGTCGCTTCATTGGTATCACCTACGTCTGTACCTTGTTGTTTGCTACCACACCCATGCATGAAGTCATGCTTGCACTCAGGTGGTACCGATTGCCCTACAGGGCTAGTTTGGTGGTTACCCTTGCATTTACCTATATCCCGTTTATCTCAGATAGTTTTAGTCAGATAAGTGAATCCCATAGACTTCGAGAAGCAGACGATGAAACAAAGAAGCGATTTTTCACTCGTTTGAAGGATCTCCTGCCAACTTTGACCAGTGCTTTGGTTGTGGCATTGCGGTCTATACCCAACTTGGCAATGAGCTTGGAACTCAGGGGATTTGGACTGGAAAATCGACGAACTTCATTTCATGATCTTTCTTCGTATCCATACACCTTTACCCATTTTGTCGTATCTTGTATGATTCCGTTGGCGCTCTGGTTTGGTCGGAGCATCTTCTAGGAGGCATCTAATGCAAGCAAATAGAAATGCGTTGAAGGTTGCTGTAATTGCAGTACTGACCGCAGTAGTCGTGGTTTTTACCATGATTGTTCGTATTCCTACCGCAAAGGGATATCTTAATCTTTGTGATGTTGCGATTATGTTTATCGCTTTCACGTTCGGTCCTTGGTCTGCATTCATTGCAGCTGGGCTAGGCACGGCATTGGCCGACTTGATCAGCGGATATGCCCAGTGGGCACCCATCTCTTTCGTTGTACACGGTCTGGAAGGTTTACTTGTTGCTTTGATCGTTATGAAAAAGGGTGATGAGCCGGTTTCTATCTTTAGAAAAGCATTGGCAGCCGTTGTTTGTGTAGCAACTGTTAGTTTGGGGTATTTTGCACTCTCTGCGCTCTTTATCAGCACAGTCAGTGTTGCTGCTGCAGAATTGCCCGGTAATATTGCACAAAGTGCAGTTGGATTTGCGCTTGGATTAGCTGTTTCTGCTGCTGTAAAACGTGCATATCCACCAGTGAGTTCACTTGCTTGGTAGTCATACCCTTATCTTTGAGCTATACTCGTATTAAACAAATATAGAGAGGAATGCACATGCAACAATTCCCCCATGATACCATTATTGTACTTGATTTTGGTGCCCAATATAGTCAGCTAATCGCCCGCAGGGTGCGTGAGATGAATGTCTATAGTCAAATTGTTCCTTTTACGACTCCTGCCGCCGACCTGAAGGCAATGCAACCAAAAGGCATTATTTTCAGTGGTGGACCAGCCTCTGTAAGAGCTGAAAATTCTCCCAGACCGGATGCTGGAATCTATGACTTGGGTATTCCCATCCTGGGCATTTGCTACGGATTACAAGTTATGAGTATCCAGAACGGTGGTTCAGTTGAGAGACCTGAGAAAAGAGAGTATGGATTTGCTGACCTTACTGTTCTTAAGAAGGACTCCTCACTTTTGAAAGGCGTCAGCCAGAATTCCAGACTTTGGATGAGCCATGGTGATTCTGTATGCGCTATTCCTGAAGGCTTTGAGAAAACCGGAAGTACTCCGAACTGTCCTTATACCGTTATTGAGAATGATGAAAAGCACTTCTATGGAGTGCAGTTCCACCCGGAGGTAGTACATACCACTGAAGGAAAGACCTTCCTGGAGAACTTTGTCCTTGGTATCTGTAAAGCCAAACAAGACTGGGATATGGGATCCTTCATAGCTACTGCCGTAGAGGAGATTCGTGAGAAAGTTGGAACAAAGCAAGTTCTCTGCGGACTTTCCGGTGGAGTTGACTCGGCAGTTGCCGCAGTGTTGATCCATAAGGCGATCGGGGATCAATTGGTCTGTGTTTTCGTAAACAACGGGCTTCTCCGCAAGGGTGAAGCCGATATGGTCCAGAAACTTTTCCGCGATCACTATAATATCAGGCTGCAATACGCTGATGCCGAACAAGCCTTCCTTTCAGCATTGAAAGGGGTGAGCGAACCAGAGGCAAAGAGAAAGATTATCGGCAAGGTTTTTGTTGATACCTTCTATGATGAGGCACGGCATGCAGGAGATATCAGTTTCCTTGCACAAGGAACGTTGTATCCGGATGTTATTGAAAGCAAGAGTCCCTCCGGCGGTCCTTCTGCCACAATCAAGAGCCACCACAACGTAGGTGGACTTCCTGAAGACTTGAAGTGGGATCTTTTGGAACCTCTGAGAGAGCTGTTCAAGGATGAAGTACGGGACCTTGGACGAGAGTTGGGACTTCCTGAAGAGATGGTAAGCCGTCATCCTTTCCCGGGTCCTGGTCTTGGGGTCCGATGTGTTGGCGAAGTGACCAAAGAACGCTTGGATACTCTTCGCGATGTTGATGCAATCTTCATCGATGAGATTAGAAAAGCTGGGCTCTACAATGATATTTGGCAAGCTTTGGCCTGCTTGCTCCCTGTAAAGAGCGTTGGTGTCCAAGGTGATGAAAGAACCTATGAGGAAGTTTGTTCCTTGCGTGCAGTAACCAGCGAGGATGCTATGACTGCCGATTGGTTCCGATTCCCTCCTGATGTATTGCAACGTGCTTCTGCGAGAATCTGTAACGAAGTTCAAGGAGTCAACCGAGTGCTTTACGATATTACCAGTAAGCCACCGGGGACCATTGAATGGGAATAAGGTGAATACAAAAAACCCTAACTTGTTTGATCAGGTTAGGGTTTTTAATTGAGCTTTTATACATGCGTTGTTTTTTTTACACTTCGTATGCTCTCATTTATTAATGCGTAACTACCATGCTCTTGATTCTTTTATTGTAGACCTTTCTGAAGAATATCAACGTTAGTGCCAGTGATGAAGTTTCCGCGATGATAAAGGAGAACCAAAGGGCATCCAATCCAATGAATCTACCCAACAGATATGCTGAGGGAAGCAAGAATCCGAGTTGTCGGGTGATGGAGATAATCATGGAGAAATATCCGTCACCAGTCCCTTGGAACAAAGCTCTCCCATCACAATACAAACTCCTGCAGATATGAAACAAAGACTAATGCGTTTCATCGCTATCGTTCCAATTGCAAGCATTTCAGCTGTTGCATCGAACCAGCTAAGCAGTACATCTGGGATGAATGTAAAGATCAAAAAGCCCGTAATCATGATAAGCAAAGAGAGTGCTACGCCGACTTTGATTGTAGCGCCGACACGTTCTGGTTTTCTTGCCCCGTAATTGTATCCTATGACTGGAATCATACCAGTATTCAGACCGAAAATCGGCATGAACACAAAGGATTGCAGTCTAAAATAGATTCCAAAGACGGCAACTGCGGCAGTGCCAAAGCCGATTAGGATTTTGTTCAGACTGGTAGTAAGGACAGTTCCTATCGCCTGCATGATAATAGTTGGGATTCCGACAGCATAAATGTCTTTAACCGTCTGTTTCTCCAACTTAAAGT
>QJZS01000101.1 GCA_003247345.1 Spirochaetales bacterium | reverse complement strand
TTTGATATATATTTTATGATTTATTTAATACATAATATAAAATATGGTAGAGAATCTTTACTCTTTGTCCACTTTGTCTTGTTATTTTCCATTCCCTCCTACTATTATTAGAACCAAATTATGAGTATGAGAGAGAACCGAAACGTTAGAAGATCCTTTTATCTGGGTCTTTCCACAATCTTCATTCTCTTAGTCTTATTCGGAGCTTTTAAGATCCGAATGACTAACAAGACGATTGAAACCAATCGTGTGATTACTCATACATTTCAGGTAATCTCTGAAGTACAAGCTCTGAGTAATTCCTATCATGAACAACGAATTAAAGGATACGAATACCTGCTCACTGGTGATTATGCCGACCCAGATGTTTTGAGAGCTGATACCGAGACCTTCCATACGCATATAAGCAATCTTCTTCAATTCACAAAAGACAATGCAGTGCAACAGCAACTACTTACTCAATTGCAAATTGATTTTGATGCCATGATAGCAGCCAGCATAGAACCTATCTTGCAAATTCGCCAAGGTATTCTAGACAAGCAAGTGGAAAGCGCAACGATCAAAACCTTGTTGGGATCTCTCAAACTACAAGCGGATGAACTTGATTCTGTACTCAAACAAATAAACAGGATTGAATACGGCCATCTTACGGAACTGCAGGCTACAGTATCACGCTGGAACAAAATCGATCGATGGAGTACGTACCTTATTTCGGCATTGATTATCATTACTTTCTTCATCTTCGGAATGAGAGCTTTGTATCGTTTGGCCCGATACCAAAAAGCGGTGAAAGAAAATCAGCAAATGTTGGCGGAGACCAAAAACCGGATGGAGAATATCATAACCGGTTCGCATCTGGGATCTTGGGAATGGGACCTGAAAACAAATGATCTGACCATCAACCATATTTGGGCTGAAATTCTTGGATACAGTCTTGCTGAGCTTGGACCAATAACCTATGAAACGTTCCTGACGCTGGTCCATCCCGATGATGTACCTCATGTGCAAGAAATCATCAAAGCACATATTGCAGGAGAGAGATCACTATTTGTCTGCGACATGAGAATGAAGCACAAAGACGGGCATTGGGTGTGGATCTACAACCGTGGACAGATTATCAAACGGGATGAAGATGGCTACCCCTTGATCATGACGGGAACCCACGCCGATATAACCGAGCGAGTAACCCAAGCTCAGGCAATTGCAAGAAGTGAAGAAGAAAATCGCAAGCTCTTTGAAACGATGAACCAAGGATTTGCCTACTGTCAGGTAATCTTTGATGAAGCGGGAGAACCCAATGACTACCGTATTCTTAGGGTCAATAAAAATATTGAGCTGCAGACTGGTCTTATTCCTTCTGAGATTGCAGGAAAGAAGATGTCGGAGGTAGTCCCCTTCTTGGAACCTTTTTGGATGGACTACCATCGTCAGGTTGCACTTACCGGCAAATCCTCAACCATTGAAGGTTATAACAACGCTCTTAAAAGATACCTTAGAATCTCCTCTTTCAGCCCTGAATATGGGTATTTCGGCATGATTATCGATGACATTTCCCCACAAAAGCAGATGGAAAGCCAGCTGTTTTACGAGAAGACCCTATTCGAGACAACTTTACTCTCCGTAGGTGACGGCGTCATATCCACTGACGACCAAGGGAACGTTCAATTTATGAACGTAGTCGCCGAACAATTAACGGGATGGAAGGCTGACGAAGCAAAAGGGACTCCATTTGAGGAAGTCTTTAAAATCGTCGGAGGAAAGAACCGCCATGTCTGCCAAAGCCCTGTTCAGCTGGCATTGGAAATAGGGAAAACCGTTGAGCTGGAAGATGACTGCATCCTTATCGCGCGTGATGGTTTTGAACGATTTGTCAGTGATAGTGCTGCTCCCATCCTGAATGTTGATAATAAAATAACCGGTGTCGTATTGGTATTCCGTGACAGCACTGCCTCAAAGAAAAAGCAGGAAGAAATACATACACTGAGCATCACGGATTCCCTCACAACCCTACCGAATCGGCGTTACTATGACCAAGTTCGACAGAATCTTAAGAACGAACCCTATGCCCCCATGACCTTAGTGCTTGCCGATATCAATGGATTGAAGCTAACCAATGATGCATTTGGTCATAAAACAGGTGATGAATTACTTCGCAAGGTTGCAAATACCATCAAGGCCAACTGTCGCGAAGGGGATATCGTAAGCCGTGTAGGAGGCGACGAATTCATCCTTATGCTGCCAAGAACCGATATTGAATATGCCCAGGTAGTGCTTGATCGTATCAATGGCGCATTGCAGAAGGAGGAGATCAAAGGGATGCACCTTTCGGTGTCTTTCGGAGTCGCTGTCCATGAAAGTGATATGAACAACTACGACGACACCTTCAAGATTGCCGAGGATGCGATGTATCGCAACAAGCTTAGGGAAAGCAATGCGTACAAGAAACAAGTAATCGAGACTTTGCTTAATCGATTGTTCGACCTCACGCCAGGCATCCAAACGCACTCTGAAACGGTATCTTTCCTATCCGCAAAATTGGGAAAAGCATTAGGTCTGCATAAAGAGAAAATACAGGATCTATCACTAGCAGGCCTGTACCATGACCTTGGGAAAATCGCCATATCTGTTGAAATCCTCAATTCAAACGAAGAGGAACTGAGTTATTCTCAAAAGCTTGAACTCCAACGGCACACAGAAATCGGGTACAATATCCTACGATCCGTAGGAGAGTATGCAACCTTCGCCGAGGCTGTTCTCTATCACCATGAGAGATGGGATGGTTCTGGGTATCCCCAAAATCTGAAAAGGGAAGCGATTCCTGTGGAAGCTCAGATTGTAGCCATTGCAAACACCTATGCCGATCTTACCGAACACATGGATACGAAGCAAGCTAAAGCATATCTCAAGGATCGGAGCAATACTGCCTTTGATCCCATATTACTGGATATCTTTATCAACAAGGTTCTCTCTACAAATTAGTTTCAGACTCCTGCAATGCTGGCTCAGAAGGCTTTTTGGGAGCAGTACTCCAATACAACAGGCCAACCACAGCAAGCAATACCCCTGATATCACCAACAAAGTTTCCACTGAGACATGGTCAGATAATGGGCCGAAAAGCAGAATTCCCAATGGGATAGTCCCTCCCCCAAGCAATTGGACTATCGAGAATACCCTTCCCATCTTATCCTCGTCAGTAATCTCCTGAATTAAGACAATCTCTGCTGAATTGATGACTGGGACAAATAGTCCTCCAAGCGTAATGAAAATCAGATATAGGACAAATGTTGGGGCAACTCCCAGCAGAGCAAAACTAATACCAAAAGCCACCAATGAGCCTGCAATAGCCCTAACCTTATTAGAAAACTCCCCTTTCAGCGAAACGATCAAGCCACCGAGTAAGGACCCACCTGTCCAAAACAACTCATTAGCCGTTAGGCGCCATACTTCCTCCCCGAAACTTCGCGCAATCATCAAGGGAGAAAGTATTGCAGCAGGAGTCATCAAAAAGAACGCGATTGCATAACATATCAACAAATTTCGTAACAACGGATTTGCGAAGGTATAGCGCATCCCGACTTTGATATCTTGGATCATGGAGGTAGTGGTTGTTACTTCCTTTCTTTCAGGAACCTTTATAAAGCTGAAAACAAGCACAGCAAACGCAGCACTGATAACATCCAAATAGAACGTCCAATACAAATCAAAGGTTGCAAGCATCAAACCGCCTACAGCAGGAGATACCAACAAAAGAGCAGAACTGATACTCTGGTTAATCCCTTGGATTCTTACCAGATGCTCTTGAGGAACCAATTGGGGAATGATGGCGTTCACTGCTGGGGTTTGCACACCATTTCCGAGTGATCGTACGACATTGACGGCTATCAATGCCGAAATCGTCCCGTAGCCCAAGCCATACAGCAACGCTAAGGCTAAGGTTGCCAGTGCAATAAAACTATCGCTGAGCATTATCAACATCTTACGATTGTATCGATCTGCCCAGACTCCTCCGCTCAGACTGATCAGAAGATATGGAACCATTTGGGCAAGGGTTGCAAACATGAGATACACACCTGACGAAGTTTTCAGGGTTATATACCAAATAATGGCGTAACCCACGACAGAAGAGCCAAACAATGAAAGATTTTGGCTTATAAGAAATAGCAGAATAGATTTGTTGAGTAACGGCTTTTCTTTTTTCTGCATGCAAAACTCCATCAATTCTAAAAGGAAGTGTTTGCACTGTACAGGGTGTTGAAGGGGTTGTCTAGCTTCGTAGAATCTATGTTGATCCTTGGATACAGTTTCTTCCCGCTCGCTTCGCTTGATACAAGAATTGGTCAGCTTGCCGATAGAGTTCGTCAAAGTTCAAGACACCTGCAGAAACTACCCCCAAGGAAATGGTAAGGTGGATATGCTGTTGTTCATGAGAAAAATCGTACTGTTCCACCAAACTTCTCAGTCTTTGGGCGCAAGAAAGCACTTGTTCAGCAGTAGCCTCAGCGCTGAATATCACGAATTCTTCGCCACCGAACCGACCTGTAATATAGGAAGCATCAACTTCATCCTTGATCAATTGCCCCATTGCTTCAAGCACTGCATCACC
>QJZS01000008.1 GCA_003247345.1 Spirochaetales bacterium | reverse complement strand
GGCGCTCAATGGGCGTAGTACCAAATCGTTCTTGGCCGAGGGAGCCTTCGATTCCTGCTTGCATGCCTTAGAAGCAGGGGATTATGTGATAATCCAATTCGGCCATAATGATAACAAGGATGATGAAAACCGCCATACGGATCCATGGTCCACCTTTCAGGGCAACCTTGCTTTTATGGCTGAAGAAGTTTTGTCGAAAGGTGCAATTCCACTGTTTCTGACCCCGATCTGCCGGAGACGGTTCGTTGATGGAGCTCTCGTCCAAACCCACGGGGAGTATCCTCAGGCAATGCTCTCGCTTTGCCAGGCAAGAGGGTATAGCGTCTTGGATATGACCCGAAGAACCTTTTTGTTGTTGCAACAGCTTGGGCCTGAAGGATCAAAAGCATTGTTTTTGCATCTTTTGCTTGGTCAGCATCCAAATTATCCCGACGGGGCAGCAGATGACACTCATCTGAATGAAAAAGGTGCCCAGACAATCAGTTCAATGATTGTTGATCTTATCTCCTCCACGTACCCAAACACTCCATTCCTGAAATAGGAATCCCTTCAATTTTTCTCTAACTCTTTTCGTAACTGAGATTTTCTACTAAGATGACCGAAATGTCTTGGAGGAATCAGAGGATGTCGGAAGTGAAAGCGATAATAATCAGCAAGAAGGATACAGTTGCTACTTGCATGTATGGTGCCGAAATAGGGGATACCGTGCATTGCGTAGGGAGCAGTGTGGAGAAGCGAATTACCTGTACCCAATCCATTCCGCCCTATCACAAAATTGCCATGAAGGTAATTTCTAAGGGTGAAGCGGTATACAAATATGGTGAGATTATTGGGGCTGCCACAGAGGATATTGAGATGGGTGGTTGGGTTTCCGATGCCAATCTTTCCGGGCTTTCGCGCAATTACGAGACTGAATTACTTTAAAAAGGTTGGCTAATGGAATTTTTAGGATACAAAAGAAATGAAGGAAGAGCAGGAGTACGTAACCATGTCCTGATTCTCCCTACCTGTGGTTGCAGTAGCGAATGTGCTCGTATCATTGCAAACCAAGTGAAGGGAACCATCAATGTGATCATCAACACCGGATGTGCTGATGTGCAGGCAAATACGGATTTGACACAGCGGGTTCTTACTGGATTCGCGTTACATCCAAATGTATATGCGGTTGTCATCGTAGGGCTTGGATGTGAGACTGTTGGACATAAGGAACTCAAAGAAAAACTTGAGAAGGAGACGAGCAAACCGATTGTTTCCTTTGGGATTCAAGAAGAAGGTGGTACTCCTAAAACCATTGCGAAAGCAGTTACCGTAGCGCGAACCCTTGCAAGTGAAGCCAGTGCCCAGCAAAGGGAGCTTTGCCCTGTCAGTGATATTCTACTCGGTCTTGAGTGCGGCGGCAGCGATGCCACGAGTGGTGTTGCAGCTAATCCGGCTCTTGGCAAGGTCTGTGACCGATTGGTAGACCTTGGAGCATCAACGATGCTCAGCGAGACCATTGAATTCATCGGTGCTGAACACATTCTGGCCAAGCGTGCCGTTAATAAGGAAGTGCACAATCAGATTATCCAAATCTGTCGTGCTTATGAGCAGCATCTGGCGAATGCCGGACAAGATTGTCGTGCTGGCCAGCCCACCCCAGGTAATAAGGCCGGGGGCCTCTCTACTTTGGAAGAGAAAAGTCTTGGCTGTATCAAGAAAGGCGGGACCCGTCCAATTGTTGAAGTGTTGGAGGAGGGGGTACGTCCTACCAAATCTGGCTCCTTGATCATGGATACACCGGGATATGATGTTGCTTCGGTCACCATGATGGTTGCCGGTGGTTGCCAAATGGTCGGATTTACCACGGGTCGTGGCACTCCTACCGGTATTGCTTTGGCACCTGTTCTCAAGATAACAGGCAATCGCCAAACCTACCGGAATATGGAAGATAATATGGATATTGATGTAAGTGCCATTACCGAAGGTGAAGCCACGATTGCTCAAGGGGGAGACATCATATTTGATGAGCTTCTGAAGGTTGCCAATGGGAAATTAACCAAGGCAGAGGCCTTTGGGTTCAGTGATATCTGTATCGACCATATTTGTAGGTTTGTATAATACGCTGTAAACATTTGCAATTTCCTCATCAACTTTTCGTAGATTTCAGAGAGACTCTGTAAATATCTGTTTGGTTGTAGAAGACCGTATGGTATGCTATAGCTAATCTGTGTTGGGAGGATTTTGCAATGTCTAGGAAATTATTATCTATCCTTATGATACTTTGTGTTGCTGGCTTCTTGTTTGCCGAAACTACATCTAGTACGACACTCAAACTTACTGCTGCATATGGAACCGGAATAGAAGCAAAGGTGGATGCAGCCTACCAACTGAAGATACCCATGTTATGTGGAGAAGGTCCTCTCTTCAGTGGAAATAACATGAAGATCAAAGCAAACCTTGGGGTTTCCCCCATTGCAGGAACATTGTCCGTTGATGCTGTGATGACTCCCATTGCTGTAGCTGAGTTCAATTTTGGTGGCGCAATTGGAACCGGGTGGGATTTTGATCTCATGGGTCTTGAAGGTCTGAAATTGGGAAGTCCTCTTGCTTCCGATAGCTTGGGCGGAGTCTATTATATGGGTCGAGTAGGAGCAGCCTTCCAATTTGATACCGGTGCAATTTTCTCTGGGGATTGGAAAAGTGTTGTGATCCGAGCCTATCAAGAATTTAACTATAAGGGTTACAGCAATGCTTCCAATTCCTCCACATATTGGGAATTTGAGAATGGTGGGTTGATGAACAACGGCTTTAATTACAAAGGCGAGTACATTCTTGGCTATCAGATGCCTTTGATGGTCAATCTGGTTGGAGTACAACTTGAGACCTATGTGAACAGCATTAATGGAGGAGCCTCAGACATGTTTGGTGATTTGAGTATCCTGGCAAATGCAAAATTCAGTGATGCTCTGTCCTTGCTTTGTGCTCTGCAGTTTACCAATTACACCAAGAATGACACCACTCGGGCAATCGAGGTCATCGATCCCGGATTCAAGAGAGTGGCACTCATTCTATCTTATGCAATCTAATAGTTCCTACCGTTTTGACTAAATTTCGATAGTGAGGTATCTTACTTATACGGATCTCGCCCCGGTCTCTTTTTGGATCCGGGGCGTATCTTTTTTATGGCAATTTCATAACAAATGGAGGAATAAATGGATACGAAAACCTTAGCAAACGCAATTCGTATTTTAAGTATGGATGGAGTGCAGAAAGCCAACTCCGGTCACCCAGGTGCCCCGATGGGGATGGCAGACATAGCAGAAGTGTTATGGCGAAGAACCATGCACCACAATCCAAAGGATCCAAAATGGGCCAATAGAGACCGTTTTGTGTTGTCCAACGGGCATGCTTCTATGCTTATTTATTCCTTGCTTCACCTTAGTGGGTACGATTTGTCCATTGAAGATTTGAAACAATTCAGACAGCTTCATTCCAAAACTGCAGGCCATCCCGAATATAAGCTTACCCCTGGAGTAGAAACCACAACGGGTCCTCTAGGCCAAGGTATTTCCAATGCAGTCGGTATGGCTCTTGCAGAAAAAAGCTTGGCAGCCCAATTCAATAAAGAGGGATTTCCGGTAATTGACCACTATACCTACGCATTCATGGGCGACGGTTGTATGATGGAAGGCATCAGCCACGAAGTTGCCTCTTTGGCAGGAACCTGGAAGCTTGGAAAGCTTATTGCATTCTATGATGACAACGGTATCTCCATTGATGGAGAGGTGACCGGTTGGTTTACCGACGATACTGCTAAAAGATTTGAGTCCTACGGCTGGCAGGTCATTAAAAATATCGATGGGCATGATGCTCAGGCAATCAGCAAGGCTATTGAAGAAGCCAAGGCTGTGGGCGATAAACCCTCACTTTTGATGTGTAAGACCACCATTGGATTCGGTTCTCCCAACAAGGGGGGCAAAGAGTCCTGTCACGGTGCTCCTCTTGGTGAAGATGAAGTTGCTTTGTCTCGCAAGCAATTGGGCTGGCAGTATGATGAGCCGTTCTTTGTCCCAGAAGAGATTTACAGTGAATGGGATCAGAGCAAACGGGGTGCTGAGGCCGAAAACGCATGGAACGACCTGTTCTCTTCCTATAAGAAGGCATATCCGACCGAGGCTGTTGAACTCGAAAGAAGACTGAGTGGCCAGTTCCCAGCAAACTGGGAAGCCGATTTTGATAAGACCATTGCCCAGTGGCAAGCTGATAAGGTAAAAGTTGCAAGCCGCAAGGCCAGCCAGATGTCCTTGGATGTGATTGGAAAATTGCTTCCTGAACTTATCGGCGGTTCTGCAGACTTGGCACCTTCCAACTTAACAAAATGGAAAGGCGTCGAGGAATTTGATCCAAAGAGCGGGAAGGGAACCTACCTTCACTTTGGTGTTCGTGAATTTGGTATGTCAGCTATTCTGAATGGTGTTTCCCTACACGGTGGATTCCTTACCTATGGTGCGACGTTCTTGATGTTTATGGAGTATGCGAGAAATGCACTTCGCATGGCAGCTTTGATGGGCATCAGAAATGTCTATGTATTTACCCATGACTCCATCGGTCTTGGAGAAGATGGACCT
>QJZS01000041.1 GCA_003247345.1 Spirochaetales bacterium | reverse complement strand
TTCGGTTTCCAATCAGGTCAGATTGTTGACTTAGGACAACTAGATCTTCTGATGCTGGATATCATGGCCCGCAGGCACAACAAACCACTTCACCGTTTCCTCGGTGCCAAGAAAGATTGGTGTTCAATCTATAAGGGAGGCGGCTCCCTCCTATCCTCTGACGAAGATCTTGTAGAAGACATGGTCCGCTACGTCGAGGAAGGCAACAAAACAATCAAGTTCAAAGTAGGTAGTGATTGGGGCCAAAATATGGAGCGTGACGAAAGGCGAACGAGAATGGTCCGCGAAGCAGTCGGTCCCGATATCAGAATTGCCGTCGATGCCAACCAAGTATGGTCTGTTGATGAAGCGCTCCGTTTTGCCGACATGGTCAGGCCCTATAATCTGGCATGGTATGAAGAACCCTGCCATTCTCATGATATGAACGCCATCAAGGAACTGAAGGAACGCGGCGTTGGATACAAGCTCGGATACGGGGAATCCATGAGAAATGCGTTTGCTTTTGAGACCTATGCTGAAAAGGGCGTCGATCACCTCATGCCGCTGGTAGGACGAATGAGCAAGATGAGTGACTTGCTTACCATCCGCGCTCTTTGCAAAGAGAAAGGACTCCTCTTTTCCGCTGGTGGTACGAGTTGGCTCAACTCAGCGTTCGGTGCACTCTTCGATGAAGACCAACCTCTTGAGAACCATGAACCGATGACTCAGCCGATGGGGGAAATCCTCAGCGTTAAATGCGAAGAAAAGAACGGAAGATTCTATCTGCCGGAGATTGAAGGAACCCCGATTCGTGTCAATTTCGAGAAACTTGAAAAAGAGCACCTCCTTGATGGTGTCAAACACTTCTACACAGAAAAGATGAATGCATCATTTGCTGTAAGGGCGGCGTATTGATGGGCTCAAGTCTTCACAACATGCTCGATTCATTCAAAATCCCTGAAGTTTGTGAGCTCGAGGTTACCTTTGACCATACACGGTTGGAAAATCTCGAGGACAAGCTTTCAGCACTTTGGAATGAGAAAAATCTTCCTATCCACAAAGGAGACCGCATTGCAATCACTGCCGGTAGCCGTGGTATTGCAGATTATCAAAAGATCATGCGTAAGACAGTTTCCTTGGTGAAACAAGCTGGAGGAATCCCCTTCATCGTTCCTGCCATGGGAAGTCATGGCGGGGCGACTGCTGAAGGACAAGTAGCCTTACTTGCACACTTGGGAATTACAGAGGATGCGGTGGGAGCCCCTATCGTTTCCTCCATGGAAGTGGAAGAAATCGGGAGAACCGATTTGGGATTTCCTGTTTACATTGACAAGAATGCCCTTGCCGCAGACGGAATTATTTTACTCAATCGGGTAAAAACCCATACATCAATTCGTGAAGAATATCAGAGTGGATTGATGAAGATGATGGCAATCGGACTAGCAAAGCATAAAGGGGCTGTGGCCACTCATGATCTTGGAGTACCCCATCTTGGCAAGAACATGGTACGAGTCGCAAAGTTTGCCCTTGAAAAGCTCAATATCGTCGGTGGTGTCTCAGTCATCGAAAATGGATATGAGGAATTGGCGGACATTTATGTTACTCGCAAAGAGGAAATTCTTTCCACTGAACCAGAAATTCTCAAGCGTGCGATTGCAATGGTTCCTACCATTCCGGTTCCAGAGATTGATGTTCTAATCGTGTATGAACAAGGAAAGGATGTGAGTGGAACCGGTATGGATCCAGCAGTCATCGGTCGGCCGATCAACCGCGGACCGCACGAAGGACCACTTGTTGAGACATTGGGACTCCTTCGTCTTACTGAATATTCCGATGGGAATGCAAGTGGTTGTGGAATGGCGGATTTCATTACACGCAAATTCAAGGATGCGATAGATGAAAATGCCACTATCGTAAACTCGCTGACGGGAATGCATCCTGAAATTGCAAGAATACCGGCAGCTATGGAAAACGACGAGATGGTCTTCAAGGCATGTATGAAAGCCGCCGGAGGTTATGCTCAAGAGAATCCAAAACTCGTGATTATCAAAAGTACCAAAGCTTTGGAGAAGATATATGTTTCCAAAGCTGCTTTTGAGTCAATAAAAGAAAAGTCTAACGTAAAAAAGGTGTCAGACTTTCATGCTGTGGAATTTGATTCAGAAGGGAATGTAAGTTCCCTCTGGGTGAAGTAAAGAGGAGAAAATATGAAAAAAATCCTAGCAATTTTGATGGTATCGGTTCTTGCAATGAGCTTTGTGCTTGCAAATGGAACAACTGAAAATGCTGCAACAGCCGCGAAATGGCCGAAGAACGTAGAAATCGTCGTTCCTGCCGGTGCTGGTGGTGACACCGACTTCAACGCACGCTTGCTTGCACAGTATCTCCAGGAAAAAATCGGAAGCAATTTCGTCATTTCCAACGTCAATGGTAATGGTGGTGCAACTGGTACCCGCCAGGTCAAGAATGCAGAACCCGATGGTTCAAGTATCCTTTTCTACCACTCTGCTTTCGTAGTTAACAAAGCAAGCGGTGCTGTTGATTACGGCTTCGATTCCTACGATTTCTCCTGTATCGCAGCAATGAGCCGTGGAAACATGATCGTTACTCAGTCAAAGTATGGTTTCAAGAGCATGGCTGACCTGAAGGCTTACACCATAGCTCATCCTAACGAACTCAAGATTGCAGTACAAACCGGTGCAACTTCCTACGCAGTTGCCATGCAGCTCATCGCTGATGGGTTCATGCTCAACACCGTTGATGCAGGTAGTGCTTCTGCTCGCCTTGCAGCAATCCTCGGCGGTCACGTTGACGTCATCCTCGCAGCCTATGGTTCTGTCAAGGATTACGTAGCTGACGGCACCTTGAATGTAATCGGTAGTGATAGCCCCAACGACCTTGAGGAAGCTGGCGTAATTTCCAACGTCCACCAAGGTGTAAAGGCTTCCCTTCCCTTCTATTACTTCTTTGCTTTCCCGAAGGGGACTCCTGCTAACTTAGTAGCTGAGTTCACCGCTGCTGTTGGTGATATCGTCAACAACAATACGGAATATCAGAAGAAGATTTACGATGCTTACCTCCAGAAACCAACCTTCCTCCCTGGTGCAGAAGGTTTGGCAAAGTATGCTGAAGTTGAAGAAATCTTGAAAACTGTAAAGTTCTGAGTCGTTTGAAGCAGGAAAAGCCATGCCTGAATTTGGGTATGGCTTTTCCTTGTACATGGGAAGAGGCTGTCCATGAAGAAGAATTTTGAATCAAATCTAGTCAATCTGATGATGCTTTTCATCGGAATCGCATTGTTCATCTCCGCACAATCCATTAAGGCGGGCGCCACGAACTCCTTAGGGGGAGATTTCGTACCAAAACTCAGTACGGGGCTTTGGGTCGTTGTTACGGCTCTACTCTTTTTCACTGGTTTGAAGAGTTCGGCATCCGAATCAGAACAGATGAACATGATGGGATTGCTGAAAACATTTGTACTGTTGCTTGTGTATATTGCATTGTTGAAAACCTTGGGGTTCATCGTCTGCTCAATTTTGTACCTTGGTGTACAAATGTACCTATTTCTACCGAAAGAGCTCCATTCCAAGAAAAATTATATTTTACTTGGCGTCATCGCTGTTATTGTCCCAATTCTTACAGATATTGTTTTCGTTAATGTATTCTCGCTTATTCTGCCCGTCAGCAGAATCTTCTGAAGAGGTTAAACTATGGTTTTACAAGGAATGCTTTCCATTTTGACCCCATCAACATTCGCAGTAATGTTCTTGGGTGTTGTAATCGGGATCATATTCGGTTCCATTCCCGGTCTTACATCCACCATGGGTGTAGCACTCTGTCTCCCCTTGACGTTTGGCATGACCCCACTCAACGGGATAGCACTTTTAATTGCATTGTATGTTGGAGGCACTTCAGGCGGTCTCATCTCTGCAATTCTTTTGAAAATACCAGGAACGCCATCCTCTGTGGCTACCACATTTGATGGTGGTCCAATGGCAGACAAGGGACAGGCAAGCAAGGCACTTGGAGTTGGTATCTTCTACTCATTCGTCGGTACGATAATCTCCATCGCCGCCCTGTGGTTCATTGCTCCTTTCCTTGCAAAGATAGCCCTAAAATTTGGACCTTATGAATATTTCGCAATTTGTCTATTTGCACTTACCACTATTGTAGGAATGGTTGGAGACAACATCCTCAAAGGTCTTTCCAGTGCACTTCTCGGTATCACCTTCTCTTTGGCAGGTATTGCATCCATCGGAGGCGCAGCCCGTTTTACCTTTGGGATTGATGACATGGAAAATGGATTTGCATTGCTTCCAGTTCTCATTGGTCTCTTTGCTGTTTCAGAAATCCTTTCTATTGCAACCAACGGATTGAAAAAGGAAAACAACCAGATAGCAAATTACAAGATGAAAGGCTTCGGTTTTTCATTGCAGGAATTCAAGGAACAATTTGGCAATATGATCCGCTCAGCCTTGCTGGGAGTAGGTATTGGTATCCTTCCTGGTATCGGTGGCGCAACATCAAACATTGTTGCCTACAGCGTAGCAAAACAACAGAGTAAACACCCCGAAAAGTTCGGTACCGGATGTATCGACGGAATTATTGCAACAGAAACCTCAAACAATGCCTCCATCGGTGGAGCACTTATCCCGCTTTTGACCCTTGGTATTCCAGGCGATACGGTAACGGCAATGATCCTTGGAGGTCTTACACTCCATGGCATCCAACCTGGACCACTCTTGTTCAAGACCAGCGGTGTTCTCGTCTATGGTATTTTCACAGCATTCCTCGTTTCCACCTTCATCATGTTGATTGTTGAGTATGGCGGCCTACGAGTATTTGTAAAAATCCTATCGGTTCCTAAATACATCTTGCTTCCAATTATCATGACATTCTGTATCGTTGGAACATTCGGCACGAACCATAGAATCTTTGACGTCTGGACTGCTCTGATCTTTGGTGTAATCGGCTACTTTCTCTCACGGAACAAGTTTCCCCAAGCTCCAATTATCCTTGGGTTCGTACTTGGACCAATTATTGAGGAGAACCTTCTCAGAGGTATGCAGTATTCCAACAACAATTTCTTCACGTTCTTCACCAGCCCGATTGCAGCAGTATTTTTGATTCTTACCATTGTTGTGTTCTTTTACAGTCTCACGAAGGAGATTAAGAAAAGTAAGAAATCAAAGATTGTATAATTGCGCATAAGGATATTTGATATGAAGATAGTGAAAGGCGGAAATGTATCGAAACTCTTGGAAGGGATAGCTATCCCGAAGATGTTCCATGCAATCCAAAGTTTCAAGAAAGATCGCATCGAAGTCGGAGATATCCCCTCTTTCATCCATAAGGAGCTTGAGAGAGAGGAAATCTCATCCACCATCAAACCCGGCATGTCAATTGCGATTACTGCCGGTAGCCGTGGGGTTCGCAACGTTGCCCTGATTACAAAAACCATCGTGGATTTTGTACTGGATAAAGGCGCAAAACCTTTTATTGTCCCAGCTATGGGTAGTCATGGAGGGGCGACAGCTGAAGGCCAGCTTGAGATGCTTGAAACTTTCGGGATTACCGAAGCAGCCATGGGTTGCCCGATTCGCAGCAACATGGATGCAGTGCAACTCGGTACTTCCGAACTCGGCAAACCCGTCTTTCAAGACAAAAATGCTTTTGAAGCTGATGGCATCATCGTTTCTTGTCGAATCAAGCCACACAATGCATTCAGAGGAAAAGTCGAGAGCGGCATTTGTAAGATGCTTGTTGTCGGTCTCGGGAAGCAAAAAGGTGCTGAGAGCGTTCATTCCGATGGTATGGGGAACATGGCTAAGAACCTCCTTGCCAATGCAAAGGTGGTCTTGTCCAATTCAAAGATATTGTTTGCCATCCCATGCATTGAAAACGCATTTGATGAGACTGCTTATTTTGAAGCGGTACTCCCTAATGCAGTCATGGAAAGGGAACCAGAACTATTAAAGATTGCCTTTTCCAATATGCCGAAGATTTTGGTACCCGAGTCAGATGTACTTATCGTAAATGAGATGGGTAAGAACTATTCTGGAACCGGGGTAGATCCTAACATCTCAGGAACGTGGAGTACAGAATTCGCTTCTGGGGGTCTGGAGGTTCAACGAACCTGTTTCCTTGACCTCACCGATGTAAGCCACGGCAATGCAAATGGTATGGGATTGGCAAATGTCATCACCAAGCGAATGTTTGAGAAGCTCGATACCGAGATGATTTATCCAAACTGCCTGACAAGCACGGTATTGAAATCCGCAATGATGCCTGTAGTCGTGGCGACCGATAAGGAAGCAATCCAAGCCTGCATCAGAACTCTCAACAGTGTAGACAAGGATCAAATCAGAATCGTACGAATCAAGAACACGCTCCATGTCGATAGGATTATGCTCTCCGAAGCGTATTACCAAGAGGTCAAAGACGGCAAATACCAAGGGCTTGTGGCGGTCTCAGAACCCCAAGAACTCGTCTTTGATGTTGAGGAAAACCTTGTCACAACGATGATGTAAGCGTTTTGGACGTTTAGCTGATAGACACAGAAAGAAACAATATCCTGGTAGACCATCCAAAGGAGCATTGCAGCAAATGTTGCAAAGTTCATCGGATTTATACCAGTCACGTAAAAAAGGAAAGAGTATGGACACAAGCTTTATCAAAGGAATTGTACCCCCAATTGTCACCCCATTCACGAAAGATGAGAAACTTGATGAGGTCTCATTCCGCAACCAAATTGATTGGATGATTGAAGGCGGCATCACAGGACTTCTGGTTTTCGGGTCGAATGGTGAATTCTATATGCTTGAAGAAGACGAGATGGAAACCATCTTAGGTATAGCGCTTGATCAAGTTAAAAAGAGGGTTCCGGTTTATATGGGGATTGGAGCAATTCGTACTTCAAAATGTGTTCGTTTGGCAAAAATGGCAGAGAAACTTGGCGTTCAAGGTATTTCCATCTTGCAGCCTATGTTTTTGAAACCAACTGAAGCAGAACTAAAGAATCATTTGGTAACCATTGCAGAGAGCGTGCCCAATACCCCCGTGCTTTTGTACAATAACCCAGGAAGAACAGGTTATGCGATGAGCCAGAATCTTGTGTCTTGGATGGCTCACAACATCCCCAATGTGGTCGGAATGAAGGACAGCAGCGGAGACCTCACACAGACCGAGGAATTTGTCCGTAGAAACGCTGATGTCGATTTCAAGGTTTTTTGTGGAAAGGATACCCTGATCTACGCCGGGTTATGCGTTGGATGTGTCGGGGCTGTCACTTCCACCTCGAACTTTGCCCCTGCTCTCATTTGGTCTATCTATGAAAAATATGTATCTGGTGATCTTGAGGGTTCAAAGAAAGCACAGTTTGCCCTCAATCCACTCAGATTGCAAATGGACTCTTCATCCTTCCCTGTAGCAACAAAGGATTATGCCAATTTGGTAGGCAGACAGGTAGGAGACTCGATGCTTCCAAACATGGCTTCTCCTGAGTCACAGATGAAGATATTTACGCAACTACTACAAGATGAAGGATTGTTACCTCGCTAGAGAGCATCCTGACATTGAATTATTACATAACCCTAGAAGGAGTCGCCTAATGGAATGTGGTATTGAAAACACCTCCATCATTACAGAAGAGAAAGTAACTCATATCAGACTTACCAATAAAGACAATGTAGCCATTGCGGTGAATGCCTTGGAAGCTGGAGTTGAATTAGAACCTGGATTCATAACCCAAGACCCCATCCCCCAAGGGCATAAGATAGCGCTCTGGGACCTTAAAAAAGGGGAAGGCGTAATCCGCTATGGAGTATTGCTGGGAACACTGAACAAAGATGTATCAAAAGGGGGATGGATCAACGAACATATGGTTGTTCTCCCTGCTTCACCGGACCTCGATTCTTTGGAATTTGGTACCAACCTCACCGCAAATCTTCCAGATCCTCCTGTGGACTATTGGGAAGGATATGAAGTTGAAGGATGCGAATATGCGGGAACAAGGAATATCCTTGGCATCTCCACGACCGTGCAATGTGTAGAAGGCGTTCTGAACGTTGCACTTGAGAAAATGAAGAAAGAACTCCTGCCCAAGTATCCCAATGTCGATGACATTGTGGCTTTGGTGCATCCGTATGGGTGCGGAGTTGCGATAAAGGCGCGCGATGCCTTCATCCCGATTCGTAGTGTAAAGAATCTGGTGAAGAACCCCAATTTTGGCGGAGAAATCATGCTCGTCGGATTGGGTTGTGAGAAGCTCACCGTTGAGATGGTGCTTGATGAGAAAGATATCTCCGACGAAAACGTAGTCATACTCCAGGAACAAAAGGGTTTTCAGGCAATGATTGATCGTTTGATGGAAGTAGCTGAGTCCAAGCTTAAAAAACTTAATCAACGGAAAAGAGTTCGCCTTCCCCTCTCAAAGCTCTGCATTGGATTGCAGTGCGGAGGATCCGATGCATTCTCTGGCGTGACCGCAAACCCTTCTGCTGGCTATGCAAGTGATTTGCTGGTCAAAGGCGGAGCAACGGTACTGTTCAGTGAGGTAACTGAGGTTCGGGATGGAGTAAGACAGATTGCAGAACGATGTGTAAGTGAGGAAGTCGGCAAGAAGCTGGTCCATGAGATGGCTTGGTACGACAACTACCTCGCCCTCGGGGATGTCGATCGTGATGCGAACCCTACTCCGGGAAACAAAAAAGGCGGGCTTGCCAATATTGTTGAAAAAGCAATGGGTTCAATTGCAAAAGCTGGAACCAGTCCGATTATTGATGTTATTGGACCTGGTGAAATCCCAACGAAGAAAGGCTTGATCTTTGCTGCCACACCTGGCAGTGACATTGTCTGCGGCCCTTCTCACCTAGCCTCAGGAATCACACTTCAGGTCTTTATGACAGGAAGAGGAACTCCTTATGGACTGGCAGCAGCCCCGGTCATCAAGGTCTGTTCACGCTCTGTCATGAAAGAGCATTGGATGGATTTGATCGATGTCAATGCCGGCCAGGTGGCTACCGGTGAAAAGTCCATCGAGGATGTTGGCACTGAACTGTTCCATTTCATCATCGATGTTGCTTCAGGCCGTAAAAAACCTTGGGCTGAGGAGTATGCGCTTCATAACTATTTGTGCATTTTCAATCCGGCACCCATAACATAATAAACTGCTATCAGGGCCTGCTCGGTGATATAACCGGGCAGGCCTTTTATTGCTCTTCTGCTGGCATATTCAATCTGAATGAGCTATCATTGTCTCAGGAGAATTCTCATGGGAGACAAGAAACACGTTCGGGCCGATTTTGTTCCCGGACATTATCAATTCGTTACAGACAACGGTTCGGCCTTTGAAATAGGACCCTCAAGTGCCCCATATGATTATCTGCTAGGGGCTCTAAGTGGGTGTCTCTTTGTCACCTTCAAGGATCTTGCATCCAAGATGCGGGTAAGTTGGGAACATATCAGTTTCGATATCAATGGCGAAAAACGGGAAGATCCTCCGACTACACTGAAAACCACACACATCAGCGTTCTGGCAACAGGTGTCGAAGACCAGAAGAAATTCCTAAAAGCCTTCGAGACGGCTACACGGTACTGTTCTATCTTTCAGACCATCTCCAAGGTCAGTGAGATGGACTACACCGTCGACTTCGCCTAAGCCTATGGGAAGCAGCTTCAGGTACACCAACTTACTCCTCTTCGAAGCGTTTGAATCGGCCTTGAAACAGTTGTTGGACGAAGACTCTAACGTGCTTTCCTGGCCAAAGTCAAAAGCAAGTCTGGCCCACTGTCTTGCCGGTCAGTTGCAGTTGAGCCTTCGAAAGGTACTTGAGCTTTCCCAAGATATAGCAAACCCAAATTTTTTCTCACTTCCTGGAAACATCAAGGTTGATATCTTTGTCGAAGGCTCAGACGTTTTGGTCCATGATCGAAAAAATGCACGACTTTTGGCTATCGTCTTGGGTACTGACTATTTAAGCAAGACACAGCAAGATCATTTACAGGCGCTCCAAAACATGGGATGCCAGCTGGTACTGGGAGCAGCCTTCCTACCACAAAAGGAATACATCCTTCTGTACAGCCCAAGACAGGAAAGTCTTGAGTATTATCATTTCAATAAGGTTGATGGGACGACAAGTCTCTTAAAGCAGAAGGAAGTTGACGCCGAAGCTGATAGCTTACAGTTGCTCCTTGGCATCAAGGAACGAAAGAAAAAGAAGAAACGCGTCAAGATTTCACAGGATCAATAACTCTTCTACGCCCGGTTATCTTGTCGACACCCCGTCTATGTGCATCTTCGCACCCATTCCAGGGTTTATCAGCATTCTCAGACTTATACTTTTGGGTCATCCAGTAGATATCCTTGGCTATTCTATCCAAGTTTGATACTTCCAATTCTGAAACAGCTTGTACAAAAGATGGATACTGGGAAGAAGAGAGCGCTCTCTGCGCAGTTTCCAACAACAATTGGAAATGATGGAGACAGAATCCTTTGCTCTTACTCAATTCTTCGCGGAACGAAGGATCTTCGCCCCAAAGGTAACAGGTGGTATAGAGATATCTTTTCAGCCTTTCTTCCATGGCAGAACAGACCAGACACCCCTTCTCGCGTTCATCGATTATCTCATTGAAGGCTTGGACCGCTTTTTTTGCCTGTCTTGCACGCGTTACTTTCATCAAGACTTTCAAAGCTGCGTCACTCTTCTCCCTAGTTCTGGCAAGGTAGGTATCAGCCATGAGGGCAACACCTTGGGGTTTGTTTGCTGAGACAAGAAGTTGCCAATGCTTGCTGCAAAAGCCATGCTCATTCACCTTTACCCTAGTCTCTGGATTCATTACAGAATTCCCCAGATAAAAGGAAAGCGCATCCTTTTGGGCCATAGCCATCAAATCACAGATAAAACATTCGCCTTCTTTGTGCAGAGCATCCCAGACCGGGATGGTTTCCAGTTCTATTTTCATTTGGTACCGTATTTCATGTGCATCAATTGCTTCAATCTTGGTTCAGGCAATTCACTCAGTTCATAGTCACCACCTACCATATCCTTGGTAATGACGGTCATCTGCGCTGCTCGTTCAAGCAGTTCCATCTTGTCAAATGCTTCTAGAAGCGATTTGCCCAAGGTAATAGCCCCGTGGTTTTCCAACATCAACACATCATGGTCAAACGCTTGTGCTGCCGCTTGCTCGGCAAGATCAACCGTACCCATCAGCCGATAGTCAACAAAAACTGGTTCTTCCAAGATGTAGTAGGATTCTGCAATCAAATGGGTGTTTATGGCACATTTCCCGTTTTTTGTGATAGCAGTAAAAGCAGAGACATAGGTGGGATGAGCGTGTACAATTGCCTGGACATCAGGCCTAGCAATCAGAATAAGACGGTGCATCTCTGTTTCTATGCTGAGTTTCAGGTCTGGGGTAAGATTTTTCCCTTCAATGGTTACGACGGCGATATCTTCAAATGTCAACATACCTTTGTCCAATGCAGAGGGAGTGATACAAAAGAGATCCTTGTTTATCCTCAGGCTTATATTCCCACCACTTGCCGTGGTCAGCTGCCTGTCATAGAGACGGGTCATGAAAGAAGCAACATCCCGTCGATATTTTTCATACTTTTTGATATCCATAAAGCGAGTATAGCATGCCCTACAATCTTATGAAATGTTAAACCAATCCAGTGGATACCTTGAGTCAGAAAAAAGCATTTGCTACAATGGGCACTGTTTGAATAGTTAAGGAGACGTATCAAGATGAGGATGTCACAACTCTTTTCCAAAACCCTACGAGAAGCCCCAAACGGTGCTGACAGCAAAGGGTATGAATATCTGCTTCGCGCAGGCTTTATCCGCCAGTTGGGAGCTGGCATCTTCTCTTTGCTCCCGTTCGGGTTTACCGCAACAAAGAAGATCGAGCAAGTCATTCGTGAAGAAATGAATGCAATCGGTGGACAGGAAGTCCTGATGCCCGTAGTAAACCCTGCAGACATCTGGAAGGAAACCGGCCGTTTTTATAGCATTGACAAAGAAATGAGCCGTTTCAATGACCGTGTCGGCCGCGACATGGTTCTTGCAATGACCCATGAGGAAGCCGTTACGGACCTTGCTCGTGGAGAAATTGACAGTTACAAGCGTCTTCCTTTGCTTGTGTATCAGATCCAAACAAAATGGAGAGATGATCCACGTCCGCGTGCAGGTTTGATCAGAGTACGCGAATTCACCATGAAGGACAGTTACTCTTTCGATGTTGACCAAGCAGGCTTGGACAAGCAATATGCAGACCACTACAAGGCCTACTTCAGGATCTTCAGTCGTTGCGGTCTTCCTGTAATCGTTGTCGGTGCTGACAGCGGTATGATGGGAGGCAAGATCAGTCACGAGTACATGTATCTCTCACCTATCGGAGAAGATACCATCATCACCTGTCCTTCCTGCGAATACACTGCCAACAGACAGGTAGCTACCTTTAAAAAGACCTACCATGCAGAAGCTGAAAAAGCAGTGGAAAAGGTACTTACTCCTGAATGCAAAACCATTGAGGAACTTGCCCAATTCCTGAAGATTGAGGAATCGCAAACAGCAAAGGCCGTTTTCCAGGTTGGAACCTTCATCAATGATACCAATGGCGAAGAAGAGGAAAAGCTCATCGTCGGCATTATCCGCGGGGATCTTGAGGTCGAAGAGAACAAACTGCAAAATGCAGCAAAGGCAAATGCTCTGAGACCTGCTCACCCAGAGGAAATCGTCGCAAAGAAAATGGTACCGGGATACGGTTCTGCAATCGGCTGTAGTAGTGATGTGCTAGTAATTGTTGATGATTCTGTGGCAAAGAGCAATAATTTGGTTGCTGGTGCCAACGAAGAGGGTTACCACCTCCTGAATACGAACTTCGGCAGAGATTACACAGGGACTGTTGCTGATATTGCCAGCGCAAGTGCCGGTTATGCATGTCCGGTTTGCGGTAAGCCTCTGGAATCATCCAAAGGTGTTGAGGTTGGAAACATCTTCCAGTTGAATACCCGCTATAGTGAAAGCATGAACTGTACCTATCAGGATGAGACTGGTGTTCGCAAGCCGGTTATCATGGGATCCTATGGTATTGGTGTTGGACGCCTACTCGCATGTCTGGCAGAGAATTACCATGATGATAAGGGTTTGGTCCTTCCGATCAGCGTCTCTCCGATGCAAGTCCATTTGGTAAGCCTCGTCAAGGATGCCCAAGTTGCTGATGATATCTATGCTGCACTGACCAAAGCCGGCATTGATGTTCTGTATGATGATCGCAAGGAGTCAGCAGGCGTCAAGTTTGCAGATGCAGATTTGATTGGTTTCCCGATTCGCATAACCATCGGCAATCGTTCATTGAAGGAAGGAAAGGTAGAGGTAAAGCTCAGAAGCAATCTCGAAGAATCTTTCTCCTTTGAATTGAACACTGTTGTCGAGGAGACACAAGCTATGGTCGCTAAACTCAAGGGTGAGCTTGCCTCTCAGCTGGTTGAGAAAGAGTGGAAAAAAGACTAAGACTCTAGAACATATAGCTATCCCCTGGTCAGTTCATGATCAGGGGATATTTTTTGAGCAAAACTGCAGGAAATTTTAGTTGGCGCCCATCTTCTTCAATTGGTTGATGATGTAGGTGCGCTCTGCAACTTTAGCATACTCAAGAACCGAATGCCCTTGGTAGTCACGTGCATTGATATCAGCTCCCGCTTTCAACAAGGCTGTGATAACCCGGGTTTCAGGGTTGGTATTTACTGCCATAATCAAGGCAGTCTCACCAAGATAATTGCGTGCATTCAAATCTGCCCCAGCGGCAAGCAACTCTTCGATTACTTTGGGGCTGGTACTCTTGTTTGCTGCAAGGTGTAATGCATTGGATCGGTATTTTGGTTCGGCTTCCTGGATATCAGCACCTGCATCAAGCAAGGCTTTCAACACATTCACCGAAGGATTGTACTGAGCAGCCAACATGATTGGGGTAAGACCCCATTCATTTTGGGTATGAATGTTTGCGCCTTGGTCAAGAAGCGTTTTGATTTCTTTCACTTTAGTGGCAGAAACTGCTGCTGAGAGAAGTTTCTTATTGAGGGACTCTTCACGTTTTGACATTTCAGGACATCTCCTTAATCATTATTTGAAATATATTTATAAAATATAGTATCTCGATTTTCACAAAAATTGTATAGTCTTGGTCTAAATTTGTCCAGCTTTTTGAGTTTGTCTCCTTTTGGATTTGCCTAGCGATACTAATATGGAGTATGATGAGTCCATGGTAACCAAGGAAATAATCAAGCAGGTTCCTAAGGTAGAACTCCATGAACATCTTGATGGTGGACTGCGAATCAATACCATCCTGGAACTCGCGAAAAAACAGAACGTCACACTCCCCAGTGAAGACCCACAAGAATTGTACCAGTGGTTTGTTAGAGGTGGCAAGCAAAAAAGTCTTACACTCTATCTTCAGCCGTTTGGGTTGACTACTGCCGTAATGCAAACCCGCGAAGCCTTGGAACGCGTTGCCTTTGAATCGGTGGAAGACCTTGCCTCTGAAAACGTTTGCTATGCTGAAATCAGATTTGCCCCTATTCTCCATACCAATAATGGTCTGAGTCTTGAGGAAGTGGTTCAAGCTGTACTTGATGGCTTGCGCCAAGGGACTAGAAAGACAGGAATGCCTACAGGCTTGATCCTCTGTGCCATGAGAAACCAATCCCCCAGCGTAAGTAAGACTATCGCAGAACTAGCAGTAGCCTTTGCCGACCGTGGAGTTGTTGGGTTTGATCTGGCTGGTGATGAGATTGGCTATCCTCCAAAGAAACATATTGATGCTTTCCAGTACATAAGAAGTAAGAATTTCAATATTACCATCCACGCAGGAGAAGCCTTCGGGGTTGAATCAATCTGGCAGGCAGTCCAAGTTTGTGGTGCTCATCGCATTGGCCATGGCGTCAGATTGGTCGAAGACATGACTCTTGATGGTTCTAAGATCGAGGATATGGGTCTCCTTGCCAATTTCATTCTGGACCGCCGTATCCCCATGGAAATGTGCTTGACCAGCAATGTTGGGACAGGAGCTGTGAAGGATTATGCAAGTCATCCATTCCCAATCTTCTTTAGGAATAAATTCAGGGTGTTTCTTTCCAGCGACAATCGTTTGATGAGCGATACGAACCTCACCAAAGAGATGGAAATTGCTACTGAGTATTACAATCTTACCATCTGGGACTTGGAAAAAATTACGATCAATGCGATGAAGTCAGCATTCATTCATCATGATCAGAAGCTTTCCATCATCTACGATGTAATCAAGAAACAATATTCAGATATTCGCTCAAAATACGGGATTCTTAATTAAAGGGTCCTTTTGAATACTTCCACCGGATTGATACGCATCCTAATTCTGCAATAGAGATACGCAAAGAGTAATCCACTCAGGTGGGTCAAATGTGCAATATTACCACCGGTGCTAAATACCTGGCTCCATAGTTCAATAATTGCATATAAGATGACCAATATAGGTGCGCGTACAGGAATTATGCCGAACACAAAAATTACTGAGTAGGGATAGAATACTGCAAACATCAGCAACACCCCGAAAATGGCACCAGAAGCACCTACCAGCACAACATTGGTTCCAGCTATATAGTAACTGATGAAGCTAAGGATTCCACTGAACAGCCCCGTAAGCAGATAAAACAATAGAAATTCCTTGCTGCCGATACGTCGCTCCACCATCGAGCCGAAAATGAAGAGGCTGAGCATGTTGAACAACAGATGTGAAAAACCCCCATGTACGAACATGTAGGTAAACACCTGCCAAACATACCCATGCAACACAAAGGAAGGAATCATCGCCAAATAGTACGTTGATCTGGGATAGATGGTACTTGTCAGTAAAAATACGAAGACATTGATGATGACGAGTTTAAGGGTGAAGTTTCTATACGTTGTATCCCGGAATCTCCGGTTTAAAATATTGCCTGTTTTCATACGCATACAATATAAACGGATGCGCGTATCGTCAATTGAGAAAAATATACACATCTTTTTGATACTGTGCAAAATTTACACAGTAAATATAAGACACTACCCCGCCTCCGCTTCACCAATTGCAGATATCAGATTGGCACGCTTATTGCATAATAATATACAGAACAGAGCAACATTTTTTTCATACTCCTCCTTTTTATACCGACGGGGTGCCAAGAGATTATCCCCAATCACTCTTGGCACCCTACTTTTTTACCCTATCTGTGAAAAATTGAAAAACTGTGTAAAAATTTCACATCACTTTACTCGGAATTATATATAATATTTGTACTATTGGTTATTAATATATATCTAAAGTATTGTTTCATAGAGTTGGCACGGTATTTGCATTTATATAGACAGAACAGAGCAACAGTTTTTTTCAAACCTCCTTAAAGTGTGATTTCTTTGGTGCCAGCGGTTCTCTCTCCCCACCCCACAATATCGCTGGCATCATCTTTTTGTCTTCACACCTCGACACCCTTCCGACATACGCAATAGTTTGCTATAGTCTCAGTATGGCAACAAGCAGAAGGGACCGTGCAGATTCCTATACAAAACGAGCACATAAAGAAGGCTATCCAGCTCGCTCAGTCTATAAACTGGAAGAGCTTCAACAACATTTCAATTTGGTTAAGCGTGGAGATACTGTTTTGGATGTAGGAGCCGCTCCCGGTTCCTGGACTCTCTATACACATAGAAGTCTGATAAAGGGTGTTGGAAAGATCATTGCTGTTGATCTGAATCCTCTGAACTTGCAACCAGTACCCCCCACCGTAACCGCATACGTTGGAGATGCTTTCTCAAAAGAAATACGAGCAACCCTTGTTGAACAAGGGCCATATGATGCAATCATAAGTGATGCTGCTCCCATGACCATGGGCAATAGAAGTGTGGATACCGCACGAAGCGAAGGTCTTGCTGAACAAGTCATTTATCTTGCAAAAGACCATCTCAAAGCACATGGGAATCTTGTGGTAAAAATATT
>QJZS01000051.1 GCA_003247345.1 Spirochaetales bacterium | reverse complement strand
CTTCCTGCAGGATGGCTTGAGCCAGCAAATCTTCTTTTGCTGCAAACTCTGTTACTAAGGGGGCTAGAGTAGCAATATCAGCTTTGGTCGCTTGGTGTACATACCCAATAAGAGCATCCACTTGATCGAGAGAGCAAGCCGAAACTAATGCAGGAAGCATTGCTGTCTCAAGATCCCTGCCTTCCATAGATCTGAGGGAGCGCATAAGAGCTTGGTGAGCAATCCAATAAGCAGAACCTTCATCACCCAGCATATAACCAAAACCACCTGAACGCTTGGTTACGCCCTCTTTGGTTCTCGATAGACCAACGCTTCCCGTACCACTGATAAGAGCATAACCTTCCAACCCGCCAAGTCCACCGACAAGCAGGATTTCTCCATCTCCACAGAGGTGAACAGGTACACCTGGAAGTATTTGAGCAAGCAAGAGAGAAAACTCTCTTCTTTCTTTCTCTCTTCCCAACCCTGCTGAACCAATACAACCAGAGTTTAAAGGGAAGTATTCTTTTGCTTGTTCGAACAACGCTTTCAGGTTGATCGCAACCTGCTCGCGTTTGCCTGTATAGATATTGGTAGTACCTCCGGTGGTTTCAAAGACACGTTTGCCTGAGGCATCCTCGATAGCCAAACGTGAGCGGGTTCCCCCGCCATCCAACCCGAAGGTGTATCCACTACTCATACATTTGCTCCACGACTATCCAAAGCTCGGTTCAAGCTGCCTTGGCTTTCTTCCAAGAGCTGCATTGCTTCCTCAGTCTCTATACCAAGAAGTTTGATCAGAATGGCTACTCTGATGTTGCCCATACTCTGGGCATACAGATTTTCCGAGTCCTCTTCATTACAACCGGTGACCTCACGGATCAAACGTTTGGAACGATCAACAAGTTTGGCATTGAGGGGGAGTAGGTCAACCATAAGGTTATTATACACCTTTCCGATCCTAATCATTGAAGTGGTTGTGATCATATTCAGAACCAGCTTCTGAGCGGTTCCTGATTTCATTCTTGTGGAGCCTGTAACAATCTCAGCACCTACATCCAAGAATATCTTATGATCGGCATGTTCAAAGACTGCTGAATTCTCATTGCAGCTGATAGCACCGACTTTTGCCCCTTTACTCTGGGCCCATTCCATGGCCCCGATCACATAGGGAGCCTGACCAGAAGCCGTAATACCAACCAGTACATCGTCAGAAGTGAAATCCTGTTCCTTCAGTTCCTCGATACCTGCAAGAGGATCATCCTCTGCAGCTTCTACAGCAGTGGTCAGGGCAATCTGACCACCGGCGATAAGACCTTGTACCATCGTAGGAGGAACACCGTAGGTAGGAGGACACTCAGAAGCATCTAAGACACCCAATCTGCCGGAAGTCCCAGCTCCAATGTAAAAGAGTCGACCTCCTTTCTTGAAGGATGTGACGACATCGTCAACTAAGGCAGCAATTTCATTGAGCTTGTTTCCCACCGCAACAGGGACCTTGCGGTCCTCTTGGTTGATGATGGTCAGTATTTCCAAGGTTGACTTGGTATCAATCCTGTATGAAGCCGGATTGCGTTGTTCAGTAGTAGGTAGTGGTGATTTCAAAACAGGTCTCTCCTATTTGACCGCGCCAGCGGTCATTCCCTTTATGAAATATTTGGACATAAACAAGTACAGTATCAACATCGGTAGAATGGCTATCGAAAGACCGGTAAAGAGTAGACTCCAGTTGGTGCTGAACTGTCCGAAGAAAGAGGACAGACCAACAGGGAGTGTCTTTACCTTATCCGACTGGAGGAATACCAGAGGGAAGAAGAAGTCATTCCAGATAGGAACCGAGTTGTAAATGGTGACCAAGGCAATAGCCGGGGCAACCATCGGCATAACGATCTTCTGGTAAATCTGGAAGTCATTGCATCCATCAATCTTTGCAGCATATTCAAGTTCCAAAGGAATACCCTTCATGAACCCTGCAAGGATAAATACCGTGGACGGCAAAGCCATGGCAATGAAGATCAAGATAACCGAGAAGGGGTTGTTGATAAGACCCAACGTCTTGATCAATAAGAACAGGGGAATGATGGCAGCTTTTAACGGCAACATGATTCCGCTGAGGAACAGCATGTAAATCAGGGTGTTCATCTTGTATGTGTATCGTGATATCCCATACGAAGCCATCGAACCAAACAAAAGGACTACAGCCATGGAAATGACCGTGTACAACACACTATTGAAGAAGTAGTGGGAAAAACCCCTATCAATCCAAACCGTTTTGAAATTGGAGAATGATATCTTCTCGGGCAAAGAGAACGGAGTGGTAAGAATCGCCCGGTTCGTCTTGAACGAGGAGATAATCATATTCCACAGTGGGTAGGCGATAAGAAGTACGTACAATGCCATAACAACCAAAGCAACAGTGATAAATACTTTCTTGCCATTGGAGGCACCACGATAACCAAAATCGGTAATCATATCTGCACCTCCTTGCTCTGGGTAAAGACAATGGAAATCAGTGACGTACAGAATGTCAGCAGGTAAATGACCAACCCGATTGCCGATCCAATACCGATCTCAGGACTACCTGCATCTACAGAACCGAAGGCGGTTCGGTAGAACAAGGTTCCGATGGTATCGGTAGCATAGTTTGGAGAACCATCGAGACCGGTCATCGTGTAGACCTGTTCAAAGACATTCAGACTTCCGATGATGGTTAAAACTGTGATGATCGTAATGGAAGGAATGATCAGAGGGAAGATAATCTTCCAAAACAGTTTCCATTCTCCGACGCCCTCAAGATAGGCAGCTTCCAAACATTCCTGGGGAACGTTGTCGATAGCTGCAAGGAACACCAGTGAGGGGAATCCTACCCATCGCCAGATGTTAACGGCAATGAGGGCTGGGGTGGCTAAGCTCTCCATCCCAAGCCAAGGTTGTTGCAGTGAAGCAAGGCCAATGAGCTTGAGAAAGCTGTTCACCAACCCAGTTGGTTTGAGGTACATACCCCATAGAAAACCAACTGCGACAATGGAAAAGAGAACAGGTATAAAGAACATACGCTTGAAGAATTCAGCGCCTGGAATCTTTCTGCTTAATAGGTATCCAAACAACAATCCCAAAGAGTTCTGGATCAGGATGGTGCTCAGAAACCATGTCAGATTGTTCTTCATAGCATTGAAGAACCGTTCATGATACGGATAGGTCGTAAAGAGTTTCTTAAAGTTATCCAAGCCTACAAAATCGAGACGGATAAGTTGTTTCCAGGAAAACAAGCTGTTAAACAGGGACATGAAAAGAGGAAGTAGTATGAATACTCCAACTACCAATAGTCCCGGGGTAACAAAGAAAGCAATCCATAACAGCCTGCTGCGGTCAGTTCGTTGCATGTGAGCTCCTCGGTGAAGATACAGGAAATGAAGAGAGTGAATTAATAAAGAACAACGAAAAACAATCTATAGATCCTACAGGGGCACTGCCCCTGTAGGAAGGAAGGGATAAGATTATTTCTGGAATGGTGCGTAGTAAGAAGCGATACCATCCTGAATCTGAGTTGCTGCTTCAGTTGGGGTAAGAGTTCCAGCCATGACACCTTGGGCCGCTGCCTGCCAGAGAGAGGAACCGGTAGGTTGCTGGTATCTGAATCCAACGAGGAAGAGGTAAGGAGTTGCATTCTTCTGCAACTGCAATACATTGGCGATGAACGGATCAGAAGTAGCGTCAACACCAGGAACGGAGGTGACCATCTTAAGATCGGTAACCATGGACTTGCCGAATTCCTTGGAAGAGAGGAACTTCAGGAATTTGACTGCTGCATCTTTGTTCTTGGAATTTGCATTCATGGCAAAGTTCATGTCTGCATATACTGATACGTATGCAGGATCAGATGCCTTTGGACCAGGAATAGCATAGATACCGAAGTCAAGATCTGGATTCTGAGCCTTGAAGTAAGCTGCTTCGTAAGAACCAGCAATCAAGTTTGGAGCCATCTCGTTGATGAAGTTGGAACGCATGTCGTCATAGCTGATACCCATGTACATGTCAGGCATGTAAGCGGTAAGGCTCTTCATCTTTTCAACCATGGTGATAAATGCTGGATCAAGGAAGTTCTTATCTCCTGCTACTACAGCATTGAAGAAGTCGGTACCACCGTACCAAGCAGCACCCATACCACCAAGCATGGTTTCAAGTGTCCATCCGTCTTTTGCACCATTGCCGAGTGGAATATATCCAGCTGCCTTGGCAACGTCAAAGTTATGAATCATCTCATCCCAAGTCTTGGGAACAGAAAGACCAAGTTCCTTGTAGATAGCCTTGTTGTAATACATGAATACAGTCTGGCTTACTGCAGGACTTCCATAAATCTTTCCATCGGAAGGATTGGTTGCACCAAGAAGGGCTGTTGCTGAGTAGTCTTTCAACTCTGGCATCCACTGCTCAAGGGGTTCAAGGAAGCCTGAATCAGCAAAGGTTGCCAAACCACCGTAGGCACGACCTTGGAAAATGTCAGGACCAGCTCCACCGGAAAGGGCAGCGGCGAGGATGGTATTGTACTCGGTGTTCTTGTGAGCAGTCTGTACAACAGTGATGTCTGGATTAGCTGCTTCGAACTTTGCGATCTGAGCTGCATAGAAGTCAGTGTCTTCAGGTCTCCAGGTCCAGAATTCGAGAGTAGTCTTGTCCGCTTGTGTTGCCGCTTGTTC
>QJZS01000170.1 GCA_003247345.1 Spirochaetales bacterium | reverse complement strand
CCCATTCAGTACGAAGGCGAACAACTCTCCGGTTTGCACCAATGGTTCTTCCTTGAAGCCATTACAGAGGACCAATTGCCCTCTCTTGCTCAGGAATTGTTGCAGATGCGCCAAAAATTGAATAATCGCAGGCGTTTGATCAGTCACCTTACTTGTGATGAAGATCAGATTGACGTGCTGACTTCCCAATATGAGCAGTTTGTACTTTCTTTCCAGGATCAAGGTGAAATTGCAAGAATAAAGCGTAGTTATAAAGAAGTGAGCAAGGGCAATATCCACGAGGTACAGTTGTACAGACTTCCTTCAAATGTAAGTTATGCCGCATGGGCTATGCGTACGGCAAAACGGGGAACACCCACACAAGCGGCTCAGGTGTTATTGGCTCAAATTCTCACAGGAAATGATTTGTGGGAGGTTATCCGAGGCCAAGGCGGAGCCTATGGTGTTGCAGCCAATGCCGATGTGATGGAAGAACTCTGTGTGTTCTCAACGTATCGGGACCCCCGCATTGCAGGTAGTTATCGTGATTTCATGGATATTCTCCATAAGTATGCAGAGTCTGAGATTGATCCCAAACATATTGAGAACGGATTGATTTCAACTATCTCAAGCGAGTTGAAGCCTCTGTCGCCCAGTCAGGATGCCATTCTGTCTTTCCGTAGGTTGCTGTATAAGATTACCGATGAGTTCAGATTGAACCGAAGACATCAGCTTCTTCAGCTGGATAGTGAAATGCTCAATGCAGGAGCGCAAGCCCTCATCGATGCTGCCCAAACAGAAGATGCGTTGGTTGTAATCAGTGGAGCCCAACTCTTGGAAGCTGAGAAGGACAAGCACCCTATACTTGATCGTCCTTCGATTCGTCTGCCCCTGTAGAGATTCCGCCCCAGATTCTGGCCAGGGGCTGAGAATCTTCCCTGGCCTTGAGAACTGCACATTGGCGCAGGCTTGCTTTATTCTGCGCGATATCCTCGGCGAGACTTTCACAGCTAGGGCTCCCGCATAGACCACAATCTATGCCTGGGAGCCTTTGGAGCATGGCATTTACCTTTGATAGTTTATACAAAGCTTTGCTGTGATTGGTATCAAGGCTGAGGCTGGGATTCGTTTCAAATGGGGGGAGTACCAGATTATTTCTCAGTAACGTTTGCTGGTCAAGAATTCGTTGTTGCAGCTCATCTGCAAGAACAATCGGTAATTGTTGGGAGCTGTGCTTGATTCGCTCAGAAGCGAGGAAACGGTTGCGCACATTCAATCGGCCTCCTACGCAGCCCTCTGCACATGCATCCAATTCCAAAAAGTGTAGATTTGATTGTTCCTCATCTTCTAGAATTTCCAAGAACTCGATGACGTTGTGCATCTCATCAACGGCAAGGGATCTTCCTTCGTATGATGAAATCTGTCCACGTACCAAACTCCAGAGTAACGCAGATTTCGTACAACCGGGGAAGGTAAAGGTCCCATCTTGGACTTTTTCGTTACTAGACAGGTAGCTTCTTACCAGATTATACAAAGTATTGGCATTGATGATTCCATCGAAAAGTCGATGTTCCTCAGACCACTCCGTTTTGAATTGGGCAATTTTTGCAGCACAGGGGGTGATGTAAAAGATACCTAAGAGACTTGGCAGTGATGAAAGTTCACTTCTTGCAAATATTGCTGTTATTTGGGCTGGAGGTCGAAGCCTGGAGAGGTTGTCAACTAAAAGAGGAAAACGAATCTGTATCAAACGTTGGACTGCCGGGCAAAAGTTGCTGATCATCGGCAGCTCATAACTAGGTTGCTTTGCATGTAGTACGGAAAGGATATCCACGCCCGTTTCAGCTAGATAGATATGCGTGAATCCTATCCCGTATAGAGCGCCCAACACCTGAGCATCACTGATGGTATCAGGGAACTGAGCGAAGAATGCAGCGGGCACGATAGCTACCCGAAAGTCATAGTTTTCCAGTTGCTTGAACGGATCTTCTTCTACTTTGATGGCAGAGTTGGGACAAACAGCCATACATTGGCCGCAATCGATACACCTTTGTCCATCGATCTCAGCTTTTCCGTATCGAACACGAATGGCTTGGGTCGGACATTGCTTCATGCAATGGGTGCAACCTTTGCAAGCTGAGGGGATAACTTTAATGGCATGATGAAAACTCATCTCAGTCATTGTTCTTCCTTAAGATCGAACCCCATGGTGATATGAGTATGTTCACCGCTTTTGGTATTGATGGAAAGCCTGTCACAATTTTTCTTGATGTTTGGCAATCCCATTCCTGCCCCATACCCGAGTTCTTGAATTTCTTCGCTGGCCGTGGACCAGCCTTCGGTCATGGCTAGGTCCAGATCAGCAATACCAGGACCTGTATCGATTACTTGTACGGTAATAGTGTCTTCCGAGATTTCACAAAGGATTTTTCCCCCATAGGAATGGGCGATGACGTTGATTTCCGCTTCAAAAACTGCGACCATGATACGCTTGATAAGCTTTGGAGGGACATTCAACTGCTTCAGTAACCGTTTGAAATTGCTGGAAGCAACACCGGCTATCGAGAAATCCTTAGCTGGAACCAGATACTCTTGGTACATCTCAATATACCGGTTTCAACCCTTTTTCATAGAGCAAGGCGCTAGCCTTGAACAAGGAGTAGGAAGTGAAGGAGAGGGAAATGTTCAATTCCTTTGCCATATCAATCATACTTTGACTTGGTTTCTTGTTTCTTACCAAAAGTATGTTCTTGATATCACTCATTTCAGCTGTTCGAATGGCTTGGTTGTTTGAGAGCCCCGTAATTAGCAAGATGTTATCCTCAAGTATGGTTAACACATCACTCATCAGGTCACTAGCAAAGCCACGTTCAATGTCATCTTCCAGATGGGACTCCCCAATGATAAGTGTACCATCCACACATGTAATAATATCTTTGAGTTTCATAGCACGCATTATATCATGGAGGGGTGGTGTGACGGTAGGGGAAATCGATAATTCTTTACCTGCTTTTTGCCTTTAAAAATGGAGACATCAAAGTTATACTGCTAGATAAGAAGGGGGTGCATTGTGCAGTACATTGGAGCTTTGGATCAAGGTACGACGAGTACTAGGTTTATCATTTTTAATCAAAAAGGGGAGATTGTCTCATCACACCAAGTTGAACATCAGCAGATTTTCGTACAACCGGGGTGGGTGGAGCACGATCCATGGGAGATTTGGGACAATAGTTCTGAATGTATCAACAAGGCACTGAAGAAAGCTAAACTGAATGGGTGTGACATCAAAGGTATTGGGATAACAAATCAGCGAGAGACAGTCATCGCCTGGAATCCTAAAACAGGGAAAGTCTGGCACAATGCCATTGTATGGCAGGACCTTCGTGGTAGTGACCTGATTAATCGCCTTAAGGCGGAAGTTGACGCTGATTTTCTGCAGAAGAAAAGCGGCTTAATTTTCAGTCCTTACTTTGCCGCTTCAAAAATAGCTTGGCTTTTGGATAATGTTGACGGATTGAGAGCAGAAGCCGAGAAAGGAAATGTGGTATTCGGTACCATAGATACTTGGTTGGTATGGAATTTGACCGGCGGTAAAGCGTTGGTGACCGATGTGACTAATGCAAGTCGTTATATGCTGATGAATATTAAGACTTGTCAGTGGGATGACCAATTGCTTGAATTATTCAAAGTTCCCAAACAAGCCCTGCCACAGATTGTCCCTTCCTCCGGTGTTGTATATGGACAAACTGTTCCGGGGGGGCCGTTGCGTTGTGAAGTCCCTGTTTGCGGTATCCTGGGTGACCAGCAAGCAGCATTGTTCGGCCAAGCTTGCTTCACAGAAGGTTTGGGTAAAAGCACCTACGGGACAGGGTGTTTCCTTTTGGTCAATACCGGAGAAAAGTTGGTAAAGAGTGAACAAGGTTTGCTTACAACCGTAGCGTACCAGATTGGCGACCATAAACCGGTGTATGCGTTGGAGGGATCCATCGCTGTCGCCGGATCATTAGTACAATGGGCAAGGGATAATTTGAAATTGGTAGAAAATCCTCAGGAACTGGACAAATTGGCTTCAAGTGTGCCAGACTGCGGAGGAGTATATGTAGTTCCAGCTTTCAGTGGGTTGTTCGCCCCCTATTGGCGGTCGGACGCTCGAGGAGTAATTGCAGGTTTGACCGGTTTTGTGACTCGCGCCCATTTGTGCCGAGCAATTCTTGAAGCAACTGCTTTCCAAGCCCATGATATTTTCAAAGGAATGGAAAAGGACAGTCAGATTACCATGACAAGCCTGAAAGTGGACGGTGGATTGACCAATAGCGAACCTTTGATGGAGTTCCAAGCTGATTTGTTGGGAATTCCAGTAATAAGGCCGTTGATAGTTGAAACCACAGCCCTAGGTGCTGCATATGCTGCTGGACTTTCTGTTGGCGTATGGAAGGATTTTGAAGAATTGTCATCCTACTGGAAGGAAGACCGACAGTGGGTTCCTAAAATGGGTGATGAAGAGCGGACACGTAAGATACGGTTCTGGCAGAAAGCAGTCAACAGGACTTTGGAATGGGTACCTGCTGAACAGCTATAGGAGTTGTTGATGGCCAGCGATGTGATGCAATCAATATTGTCGTTGCTGAGACCTGCATTGCAGGTCGGTTTCCTTGCGTGGGTTTTCTATCGTTTTTATGAGACCATTGCCCAAACAAAAGCTCAGCAGCTGATTAGGGTTCTGGTTTCGATGTTTGCTGCCTATGCAATTAGCTACATCCTCAAGCTGGATGTACTTCTTTGGTTCTTCAAATACATATCGATTCCGGCCACTATCTTTATCTGTATTGTATACCAGCCAGAAATCAGACGGTCTTTCACCCAGCTATGGAGTGGAAGAAGCCGTCTATTCCGAATTGGTACGCAAACTACCAGTAGTGACCAGATTGATTCTATTCTCAATGCTTGTAATGTTCTGGTGAATAAACGGCGTGGGGCACTTATTGTGTTCCCCCGACGTTTGGGAATCAAGAATATTACGGACAGCGGTACGAGATTGAATGCAGATCTATCGACCAGTTTGATACTTACCGTGTTTGACCATGATACGCCGTTGCATGATGGAGCCATGGTTATTCAAGGTGGAAAAATCTTAGCTGCAGGATGTTACCTGCCTTTAAGTGAACAAACTGATATCAAAAAGAGTTTCGGAACCCGTCACCGTGCCGCCTTGGGCTTGGCAGAGGAATCGGATGCAGTTGTTTTGGTTGTCAGTGAGGAGACCGGTACGATTAGTATGACCTATAACGCAAATTTGTATTATGATCTTGATCCGAACACCATAAAGCGTATGTTGATCGCTTTGTTCAGTTATCATGATATAACCCCCGAAGAGTTGGTACAGGAGGCCGGAAACGATGAAACTGAATAAGTATTTTCAAAGTTTGTTGTACAATTGGCCTGCTAAAGTCCTTTCTTTGGTATTTGCTCTCTTGGTGTATGCTTTTATACAGTTCTCAACCATGGGGTCTCGGGTTGTATCCATCCCCATCCAAGTACAACTTCCTGAGCTTCTTGTCGCGGGTAGCTTAGTTCCAACTTCTGTCGAAGTGAGTATTCGTGGCAATGAGGATATTATTTATCTGATCAACCCCGATTCAATCGTTGCCAGTTTGGATTTTTCGTCTGTTTCAAAGACTGGTATAGCAACCGCTCCTGTTGTGTTGCAGTATGAAGAGCAAGTTTTTGAAAGTGCCAAGATTGCTCTTTCAGCCAATCCTGAATACTATCGTATTCTTTTCCAAGAGGAGCAGGCTCCCTGATGATTAGCGGAATTGGTGTTGACATAGTAAATATCCAACGGATAGCCCATCTTTCAGCGAAGGTGAAAGAACGGCTTTTTCATCCGTCTGAACTTGCAGAGGCTTCTATTTTGACTGAAGAAATTCAAGCTGAATTTCTTGCCGGCAGGTTTGCGGCAAAAGAAGCACTTGGAAAAGCATTGGGTACCGGAATCGGGCAACTCTCCTTACAGGAAATCTGGGTGGAACGTGCTGAAACGGGGAAGCCTGAATTTCATTTTGCAGGGAAAGTAGCTGCCTTGGTTGGATCTCGTACTGCCATGCTTTCCATAAGTCATGACGATCCTGTTGCCATTGCCATGGTAGTGCTTACTGGAGCTGATGATGGCTCGAAGTGATTGGAGAAGGCCTGAATTGGAACCGCTGGATCCATCATTGAGACGAATCCGTATGACCGTGTCCTATCACGGAAGCCACTATAGTGGTTGGCAGAAACAGCAAAATTCAGTTGCAGTTGCACAAATCATTGAAGAAAAAGTCAAAGAAATGATTGGTGAGGATATTGAGATCGTCGGAAGTGGGCGAACTGACAGTGGTGTGCATGCCCTTGGCCAAGTTTGCCATATGGATATTTCCAATCAAAAGGTGAAAGCTGAGAAGTTTGCCCTTGCTTTGAATCGTTTGCTCCCTCCTGATATCAGAATATTGGAAAGCAGCGAAGTCGATGGCACGTTTCATGCACGATTTACTACCATGGCACGCATGTACCGCTATTACTTCAAGCAAGAATTGGATATGACCGCCTTTGATGATCAGCTGGTCGCAAAGGTAAAGCAATTTCCTTCCCTTGAATTGTTGAATGGGTATGCCGCGGTCTTGCGAGGCACCCATGAATTTTCGACCTACACAGCCAGTGGCGACATTTGTCCTAGTCGTTGGCGCGATATTTATGAGTCTTATTGGGCACTTGAAACCGATCGATATGGGAAGCCTCTTCTTACGTATACAATCTGTGGGAATGCCTTTCTCTACAGGATGGTACGTTCATTGGTTGGTTCCATGATGGAGTTTGCCCAAAAAGGGGTGAGTATTGAGGAATTTGCCGATATACTTGCTTCGAAAGACCGTAACAGGGCAGGCAGGACTGCCCAAGCCTGTGGCCTCTATCTATACCGTATCAGTTATGACGAAGAGGAGTATGCATGGTTCGAGGAGAAAGAGCATGAGTGATCTTAAGCAGAGGCGTGAGCAGCTTAGTGAAAACTTGCAAGCGTTTGTACACCTCTCTGAAGAGGCAGAGGCTGTCATTGGGGATACTGATATTCATTACAGTGATCCTGTAGATTTTTCTGCCTTGGTTGACACGCTCCTTCCCCTTCCGGTGGACAAAGAATCGGTGATGGGTACCAATATGAAAGGCTTGGAGCTTCTCGTTCGTCAGTGTACCAAATGCCGTCTTTCAGAAACCAGAACCAATACAGTATTCGCTGAAGGGGTAAATCCTGCTCGCTTGATGGTCATCGGAGAAGGCCCGGGAGCTGAAGAGGATGCCTCAGGGCGTGCCTTTGTGGGAAGAGCGGGAAAGTATTTGGATACATGGCTCTCTTCTATTTCTATGAGCAGAGACACAAATGTGTATATAGCCAATATCGTAAAATGCCGTCCGCCTGAGAATCGTAATCCCAATGAGGATGAAGTGCATGCTTGCATAGGGTATTTGAAACGACAGATACAATTGGTCAAACCGGAGATTATCTTGTTGGTGGGCTCTGTTGCCGCCCGTTCTTTGCTGGAAGTACCTGATGGAGTGGGTAAATTACGCGGGCGGTTCCTACGATATGAGGGCATACCTGTTCTTGTCACCTATCATCCTGCAGGAGTCCTACGCAATCCCGAATACAAGCGACCGGTTTGGGAAGACCTGAAGAAAGTAGCAGCGTACCTCAATATCCCGCTTCCAGGGAGGTCGTGATGGCCAAATTTGTGGAGGTCGTCCTTGACCTTCCGCTATCCCAGAATTTTACCTATGGAGTTCCTCAGGACCTGAGTGAGACTGCCCAAGTAGGGCATCGGGCCGTTGTGCCCTTCGGGAATAGGGAGATGACTGCTTATATTGTCTCCACCCTTGATGAGTTTGATGCTCCTTATGAAATTAAACCCATTAAAAGGGTAATAGATGACACTCCACTGTATGGGAATAAGACGATTGCCTTGGCTCAGTGGATGAGTAAGTATTATCTCTGTAGCACTGGTGAAGCATTGTCCTTGATGATTCCAGGTGGAAGACGTGATAGTAGCATTCCTTCCATGGAGAGCGAAGACGACCTGAGTTTCCAACGAATAGAGGACCTCAGTGATGAGCAACGTTATGCCATCGATACTATCCTGAAGCATGAAAAGTCGATGTACTACCTTTTTGGGGTCACCGGCAGCGGCAAGAGCGAGGTTTTCCTTCGTTGTGCCGAGGATGTAATTGCACAGGGGAAGTCTGTTATCTATTTGGTACCTGAAATTACCTTGACACACCAGCTGGCTCGTCAGGTGACCAAACGTTTTGAAGATAAGGTTGCCATATTGCATTCGGCTCTTACTCCAAGTCAACGACTCAAAGAGTGGAAACGAATTGCAGAAGGGAAGGTTAGCCTTGCCATTGGTGCGCGCAGTGCAGTATTCGCTCCATTTAAGAATCTTGGTTTGATCATTTTGGACGAAGAACACGAGAATAGCTATAAAAGTGGGAATACCCCTCGTTACCATGCCCGACAAATTGCGCAACATCGATGTCAGGCAGAAGGTGCGACCTTGCTGATGGGCAGTGCCACCCCGTCCTTGGAAGCGTATGCCTTAATGCAAGAAAATAAGCACCTAGAGGCCTTATATCTAAGAAAGCGTGTAAGTGGAGGGGTGATGCCTCCGGTAGAGGTCGTCAATCTCTCGTACGAAAAGTCTATGGTCAGCAATAGATTGCAAGAGGCTATCAGAGAGACCTTGGCAAAGAAAAAACAGACAATCCTGTTTCTCAATAGGCGAGGTTTTTCCTATTTCTTCCACTGTGATAGCTGCGGATATGAACTACGGTGTCCCCATTGCGCCGTAGCACTGACCTACCATAAAGGGCACGACCAGATGGTATGCCATTATTGTGGATATCGCACCAAGCCTGTTAAAGTCTGTCCCGAATGCCATTCTCTGGATGTGGGGTACAGCGGCTTTGGTACCGAAATGGTGGAGGAGCAGATCAGAGCAATGTTTCCGACTGCCCGCATCGCTCGCTTGGATACGGATAGTGCCCGTAAAAAGGGCGAGATTGGGAAAGTTATCACTGCCTTCCGAAATGGGGAGATAGATATTCTCTTGGGAACCCAGATGGTAGCAAAGGGCTTGAATTTCCCTCTGGTGGAATTAGTGGGCATTGTGTTGGCTGATAGTGGGCTGAACATCCCTGATTTCCGAGCTCAGGAGAGAACGTTCAGCCTTTTGGTCCAAGTATCAGGGCGAGCTGGTAGATATAACGACCAGGGTAGGGTCATTATACAGACCTACCATCCTGAGAATCCTGCAATTCAATATGCGCTCAATGCAGATGTTGAAGGGTTCTATGAACAGGAGCTTGAAATCAGGAAACAGACAGGATTTCCTCCCTTTAGCAGATTAATCAATTTGGTCCTCAGAGGTCGTAATCAGCAGAAGGTCGAAAAGGAAATTGAGGTGTTGACCGAGCGCCTTGAAAGTTTCTCTGCAAAGCATGGTTCGCAACTATTATGCAGTAGTGAATGTCCTTTGGAAAAAATTGCCTCGAATTGGCGTTATCATCTCCTTGTTTCTGATGTAACAGGGGCAAAAATACAGCATCTGGTAGCACAAGCTTTGGATGGCTATTCGCCTCCTTCGGGTATCTATTTGGAAATTGACATCGACCCGTTGCAGTTACTGTAAGATAAATAACCAATAGTAATTATATATGTCTGTAGGGGTATATTATAAGAGTTCGAAATATGCCTAATCGTTGACCATTACCGCCCGTGTTGTTATAGTTTGAGTACTATGTTAGATATATTTACACTAGGCGAAGAAGTACTTAAAGAGAAGTGCCAGCCTGTAACCAAATTTGATAATGCTTTGAAGGTTTTGGTCGATGCAATGTTCGAGACCATGGATGATGCGGATGGGGTTGGCCTTGCTGCTCCTCAGGTAGGAGTGGAGCTGCGTTTATTTGTCATCAACATCCACGGTGTTGAAAGACGTGCGTATATCAATCCCCAAATCATCGAGACCTCAATAGAGACAGAGATTGCCGAGGAAGGCTGCCTCTCCATTCCTGGGGTATGGCATGATGTTCAACGTCCTGCAAGAGTAACCATTCAGGCTCAAGACGTGGAAGGAAAAGCTTTCCAAGTCAAGGCGGAAGGTTTGCTTGCTAGGGCAATTCAGCATGAGAACGATCATCTGAATGGGGTTCTTTTTATTGATCGCTTGAATGATGAAGAGCGGGAAAAGATGGTCAAAGCGTACGAGAAACGTTCCAAATCAAGGAGAAAGAAGTAGTGAGGATCCTGTTTGCTGGTACTGCCGACATCGCAGTACCAACGTTGCAGATATTAGCACAGCACTTCGAAATTGGGGCAGTTCTCACGAACACGGATAAACCTGGTGCTAGAGGTAAATCTTTGGTTCCTCCTCCAATTAAAACTGCAGCTTTAGCTTTGAATCTTCCTGTTCTGCAATTTGATCACTTGGGCAAAGATGCGAGGGAAGCTGTTGCCTCATACAATTGTGATACGTTGATTTGTTTTGCCTATGGAAGGTTGTTTGGACCTAAGTTCCTTTCACTCTTTTCTGGAGAGAAACTCAATATTCATCCATCGTTGCTTCCTTTGTTACGAGGACCAAGTCCCATTCAAGGTGCCATTCTTTCGCAGCAAGAGAAAAGCGGAATCAGCATCCAACGCATAGCGAGTGAGATGGACAGTGGAGACATACTATCCTCCTGTGAATTTGCACTGACAGGTGAGGAGACTACCTTGTCTCTTACTTCATTCGTAGCAGACCAGGCTTCCGAGCTTGCCTTGGAAGCTGTGACTGCATTACATGCAGGGCTTGCCCAGTTTGTGAAGCAGACTGGAGAAGCTACCTATACCACCATGCAAACAACCGAAATGGGCGAGTTGGATTTTACAAAACCTGCAAAGACCCTTCATGCACAGATAAGGGCGATGTTGCCTTGGCCTAAAGCGAAAACCAGTTTCAAAGAGCAAGGGCTCTTCATAACCGGAGTATTTGGAAGCCTTGCCAATGCTGGAGAAGATCCTGTTCCTGCAGGGGTTTCAGTTGGGACGGTTGTTGCCAAGCAAAAGAATAAGGGCATCGCAATTGCAACTGCAGATGGCCTTTTGTGGATAAATCGGATGCAACTTGAGAAACGGAAAGAAATGGATTGGCAATCCTTTCTCAATGGGAATCAGGATTTCTTGGGTGCAAAGCTTGGGTAATATATGAAACGGACACTTGCATGTGTACTTTTATTTCTTTTTAGCATTTCTTTGTTCGCTGCAGAACCGAAAGTAGCAGTAGTCCTCAGCGGCGGTGGTGCTCGGGGATTGGCCCATATTGCTGTGCTCGAGGCTTTGGAGGAGAAGGGAATACCCATCGATATGATAGTTGGAACCAGCATTGGTTCCTTGATCGGTGGTCTCTACTCTGCAGGATACACTCCAAAGGAAATTCGAGGTCTTCTGGAGACCTACAACCTTGTTGGGCTTTTCACCAATTCACCTCTAGATGAAGAAATTCCGGATGACGAGGTCTTTTCTTATAAATCAAACCATGTGTTTTCCCTGGGGTTTGGTGATCAAGGCTTGGGCGATGCCCCGGCTCTGATAGGTGATCAACGGATTCTGGAATTATTGGGATTCTTGTTCTCTAAGTATCCTGATACGATAAAATTTTCAGATTTGCCTACGTCTTTCTACTGTGTCGCAGCTGATGCAGTAACTGGAGAGCGAATTGTGTATTCCTCCGGTTCCTTGGTTCAGGCGATTCGTAGTAGTATTGCAATTCCCATCGTATTTACTCCTTATCCCCAAGGGGATGGAACACTCGCAGTTGATGGCGGGGTGGTCGATAATCTTCCTGTCCAGTTGGCACGTGATTTGGGTGCCGACTATGTAATAGCATCAGATGTCAATGCCATGCAAATGGGTGATGGTTCCAAGCTGGAAACGCTCTCGGCAATGGCCATGCAAACGGTTGTTTTGCTTACTCAGGAGAAGGCGAATGCTCAGCATAATCTTGCTGATGTGCTTATTCTTCCAGATTTGGCTGATACGTTCCCGTTAGACTTTGCTTCGTATGATCAGATTATTGAGAAAGGTAGAATTGCTGCCCAGGAACAATCAGAGGCATTGGACAATCTGGCAAAAACCATTGCCAAAACGCGAAATTTAAAATTCAAAGACCCTGATAGATATGGTGAGTATAGGTTACTCCCCACACCGACAATCTTGCAGATTCAAGTAACGGATACGTCCTTAGCATCAGATACACCTCTGATAAAAGCCAGTCTTTTCTCCGCATTCTTGGGAAGGAAATTAGATAAGCAGACTTCTGAAGAATTGGATTTAAAGCTTAGGGAAGTAAGAACTGCCAATGATCTGACTACATTAAGTTATGAGATGGGTGAAGATGGCATGCTCATGATAAACTCTCGGAGTTTTGCCAGAAGTAACCGATCCATCAGTATGGGATTTCAAGTGGATGTTGGTTTTTCTAATGCTTTGCCCAACAACATTGGTTGGTATCGTGCCGACGCCTTCCTTGATGCCTTCATTGGAGATTTGGGGACAAAAGACCTGACATTTTTAGTACACGCTATGTTGGGCCAGGATTCAGGAATAGGTCTAGGCTTACGATATCCCTTGATACAGTCCGGAATGTTTACCATGGAAGCCCTATTCAATGCTCGATATGCCTCAGGGGCAATGAGTACACTCAACTCTGTTGTTGATGCGAAGCGTACGGCCCCTCTTGATAGAAGGTTCTATTCAGATCTTGGATTCCAATTCAAGTTTGGAAAATATGGAAAAGCTACTCTGACAAGTCGATATTCACTAACCAATCTCAATGATGATCGTTTCAGTACGAAACTCCTTGCTTATCCCGAAGGGGAGCTTTCCGTTTCATATGGAAATTTGGAATCGAGATTTGCAACTTCGGGAATACTCGCTGAGACATTGGTCCGTGTTGGCGCTGAAGATGGCATGACCTATGCTTTGAGACTTGGCTGGAAACAGGTGTTTAAACTTACCTATTTGGATGCTTTCACCTATTCAGCCCAATTGTCGGTGATGCGTGAACCTTACGCCTTATTGAAGAGCTATGCAAACATTGGAAGTTTGGATTATTTAATTGCCTATGGCCCATTGTTTTTAAGACGCGATGTATTGTTTGTCGGTATGCAATGGCAACATAGGCTCACTGAGATCATGGGATATCCTACCTATGCGAAATTCTCGGTTGGAAGTGCTGTATATGATGGATATGATCCGTTTACCGCGATTGAACCGACAACAACTTCCTTTTTTGAGGATCCAGTTTGGGATGTAGGTGTTGGAATATATGTTGGTCTTGATGCTCCTATCGGAGAGGTTATCGCAGCAATCGGTGCGAGTCTGAAAGGGTATGTTACCGTTTCAATGGGGGTATATTGATGGGAGAAGTGTATCGCTCGTATTCGGCATACCTGAACCAAGTGTATGCGAAACGTGTATATCGTATTGGTGTGGATGGACAGTTCTCCTGCCCGAATAGGGGTAAGGATGGAAGTGGCGGCTGCGCTTTTTGCGATGGAACAGGGACGGTGGCGGCATATCAAAAGCCTCAGGATCGTTCCAACGAAAAGCCTAAGGTACGTATGGAAGAGCGAAAAAGTACCATAGCAATGCAGATTGAGCGAGGCAAGAAATTCCTGAAACGAAGATATCGTGCAGAGTTGTTTTCTCTTTATTTCCAATCCTATACAAATACCTTTGATACTGTTGAGCACCTAAAGGAACTCTATGACAGTGCTCTGTCTTACGGTCCTTTTACAGAGTTAATTGTTTCGACCCGCCCGGACTGTATTACCGATGAGATTGTAGCATTGCTTGCAAGCTACAAAGATAAGGTACAAAAAGTATGGATTGAGCTAGGGTTGCAGACTGCCAATGACGATACACTCAAGTTCGTAGGGCGTAATCATGATGTTTCTTCCTATATTAAAGCAGCAAATTCGTTACATTTAGCTGGTATCGGTGTTTGTACTCATGTGATACTCGGGTTACCATATGAAAGTCGAGCTGATATTGCTCGTACCGCACAAATTGTAAATGATGCGCATTGTGAGGCTGTAAAAATTCATAATATGCACGTCTGTTACGATACCCGATTGCAAGATTGGTATGAGAAAGGTGAGGTCAGTACAGCCTCTCGCCGACGGCATGTAGAACAAACTATTTATTTTCTCCGTCGTCTTAATCCATCACTTGTAATCGAGCGGTTGGTTTGCGAAACCCCCGATTATCGGCTTATGGCTCCACGTGCGTTTGGCGACAAGCATCGATTTCTCCAGCAATTGAAAGGCACGATGGAAGTACATGGCTGGGTACAAGGAGATTTAGTATGAGGCAGAGGATTCCACTGCAAAAGATAGTACGTCTGATAGGAATTGTCCTCACGGTCATTGTGGTTACTTTGATAATTGTGCTTTCGTTTATTCCCAGTGCAGAGTATCCCCATATTTCATGGATACCGTTTGCTGATAAAGGAAGCCATATGTTGGCATATGCTGCCCTTGGTTTCTCCTTTTTCTTGGTGGTTCTGCAGATTCCAGGCTTTGGGAAAGCAAAAAGAGATAGGGAGAAACCCCATTCCACGCTCCATTTAAGTTCTTGGTCAGGTAGGGCTGTTACCTATACACTTCTGCTTGGAACTGTTCTGGGGGCTTCCATTGAGATGGTACAGCCACTGTTCGGGAGACAACGGGAATGGCTGGATCTTGCTGCTGATCTCATGGGTTTGGTAGTCGGACTTGCAATAGTAATGGTTATGCTGAAGCTGGTGGGTAGCTATTTTACCAATCGCCCATGGCTCTATGATCCAAACTGGGAGGAAGAGGTTGAAGAAGCTCTCAAAGCAGATAAGTGAAGCACTAGAACGTGCAGTAGTTGAATTGGATGAAGGTGTCCTGGAAAAAATCATGGAAGCTCATGCAAAGGAAAGTGTATTAGCTGAAAGCTCCCAAGGAAGCAAAGCTAGTCTTGCTGTGCTGGATGCCATTCTGGAGAATTTATCTATCGCTAAAAAACAACGACTTCCTATGTGTCAGGATACAGGGATGTTTCTTGTCTTTGCAGATGTAGGAAGAGCGTGTCCCCTGTCATTGGCCAGCATTGAGCAATCTATCATTGAAGGTTGTTCTGAGGCGGTCCAGAATGCTTATTTCAGGCGTTCGGTGGTTGATGAACCCGTATTTGATCGTGAAAACACCAAGACAAATCTGCCCCCGATTATTTGGTGGAATCTGGTAGACGGCAACAGCTTGAAAATCCAGATACTCCTTAAGGGATTTGGAAGTGAGAATTGCAGTTCCGTACGTATGCTTAACCCGACAGGGGGAAGTGATGCGGTGATAAAGGCTGTAACTGAGATTGTCAAATTAGCTGGGGGCAAACCTTGTCCTCCGATATTCGTAGGAGTTGGCCTTGGAGGCACGATGGACCGTGCTTCCTACTTAAGCAAAAGGGCACTACTTCGAGATGTGCGTGAACCACACCCCGATAAGAAATATGCAGCTTTGGAAGAGCAGATTCTTTCTAGCATTCAAGGCTTGGAGATTGGAAGTGGTGGGCTTGGAGGTCAGGTAACCGCATTGAGTGTTGCCATTGAGGAAGAGAGTACGCATATTGCCGGAATGCCCTTGGCTGTTTCTATCAATTGTTGGGCTGATCGGAAGGCTACTATCGAGTGGGAGACAGAACATGCGTGAATTGCAATTACCATTGAGTGAAGGGGATATTGCATCCCTCAAAGCCTATGATCAGATATGTTTGACAGGGAAGTTGTATGTAGGGCGTGATCAAGTGCACAAACGACTGTTTTCTTTGATTGAAGAAAGCAAAGAGCTTCCAATACCACTTGAAGGTGAGACCATTTATTACATGGGGCCTTCTCCAGCACCTGAAGGGGAATTGATAGGTGCCTGTGGTCCGACCACCAGTGCCCGTATGGATCCGTTCAGCCCCCTGCTGCTTGATCGTGGACTGAAGGTGATGATCGGTAAGGGGCCTAGAGCTTCTGCTGTAGTGGACGCGATTGGAAGGAACAAAGCGGTGTATCTGCAAGCCTTTGGCGGTTGTGGGGCTTTGTATGCCTCAACGGTTAGAAGTGTAAAAACAGTAGCATTTGCTGAGCTGGGTCCTGAAGCATTGTTGCAGCTTGAGGTGGTTAAGTTCCCCGTAATTGTAGCAATTGATAGTAATTTAGGGAGTGTCTACACCTATTAGTTCAATTTCTGTACTTTCTACTGGACGTTTTGTGTTTGCTGGGTTACAGTTTCCTTTATACGGGTCTCCTGCTTAGACATGTCATATGGGGTGATTGATTTGTCGATGTACGGTGTTTATCCACTGGCGGAAAAACAGGCGGCCAAAATCTATTACGGAAGGATAGCCCGTGAAGAATACTATGTCAGTGCGCCTCATACCCTTGTTCTTGGTTTTCTTGATTACTGGATGTTCCAAAGCTCCTGTCCAAAACGCACCCATCCCAACTGAATCTCCGAACGTGTCTGTTGCAACTGTGCAACCAGAACCTGTTGTTGAAAAGACAGATGTCATCGGTGATCTGAAGAAACCAAGTAGTTTGGCTGATCGGTTCAGTTATACCTATGGATATATGTTGTTTTCTTCCATGGTTCAGCAAAAGGAATTCAGTGATCTTGAGGCTTCCTATTTCGCAAAAGGAATCTTGGATGCCGACAAGGGCTCAGGATTTTATTCTCAGGAAGAGATGAACCAGACCTTGGTTGAAGTGCAGACGAAACTCCTGAAAATTGCCCAAGAAGAGCTAGCGGAAATCGCAGCAACCAATCTGAAAAAAGCAGAGGATTTTCTTTCTGCCAACAAAGACCGCACCGGCGTGATAACCACTGACTCAGGCCTGGAGTATCAAGTGCTGAAAGAGGGCGAAGGACAACGGCCGACAGAAGATAGTTTGGTTGATGTCGATTACCAGATTATGCTGCTTGATGGAAAGGTGATTGACAGTTCGTATGAACGTAATCAGAGTTCATCGTTCCAACTCAAGGCAATTCAAGTCCCTGGTTTTATTGAAGGTGTGAAGTTGATGACTGTAGGTTCCAAATATCGATTCTGGATTCATCCAAATCTTGCCTATGGCTC
>QJZS01000124.1 GCA_003247345.1 Spirochaetales bacterium | reverse complement strand
GGGGTTCAGGTTGTTCGTGATGAACTTGATTGCTGTCTTATTCTTAACTCCAGGTATACCAGGAATCTCGTCACTGGTACAGCCAGCATACATCTTGACAAGTTTCCATTGTTCAGGCTCAATTCCAAACTCTGCCTGGAAATTAATCAGGTTGTACCACCGGTATTCCTTCGGCTTCAGGATAGCAACCCGTTTGGATATACATTGGTACATATCCTCATCAGAAGTAACCATGACAATTTCATGCTCATCGTATTCCTGACAAATGATTGCCATAAGATCATCAGCTTCTCTTCCTGCCTGGAGGAATACATTCTGAAATCCGAGTCTCTGGATGATCTCGTTTTTGACAGTCTCAAATTGTGGAAAGGACATTTCATCCAGTTCTATTTGTTCAGGAGTCTTTTCCCGTGTATTTCTTTTGAGCTTGTATTCACGGAAATAACGCGCCCTGCGAATGGACCGATCAGAGTCAAGGCAAAAGATTAATTGGTCTGCCAAGGAGTATCGTGCTAATGTCTTTAAACGCAGTAAGAAACCATAAATGATAAAAGTGTACCTGTCGTTATATGACAGTTTTTGCCTCTTGCCTATACTGTGTTTAACAGTGTGCAAGATACTCGATACGTCGATCAGGGCAAGTCTATTCATTTTGTCATATCCTCAAAAGGATCATGTTTGATTTCTACATCCATCTTGAAACCAGCATATTGTTTTCCAGAAATTGATGAAGGGATTTCAGTGGTGATTGATGGAAATTTCTTCTCAATCTCGAAGAATTCATTCATGGATTTTGCCAGTACATTGGATATACCACGAATCTTCTGAAGCTTATCATATCCTTCTTTACTCAATGTCATCCTCTCATACTCATCCTGAGTAAGTGGACTCCTATGACTCCAGTTTCCTTTAATTATATCACGAATAAACTGCGCTGATTTTTGTAACATGAAATCCTCCTTATTTCCGTGTCCTCTTTCTTCTAGGAGCATTCTCTAATGCGTTTATCAGTTGGTTTACGATATCAGTGAACTTATCCACAGTAACAGCTAAAGAATCACTTCTTTCCTCAATTTCAGCAATCTTTTTATCTATGTTGGATACTCGTTGCTCTAATTCAAGTAGTCCGTTTGCCGCCATTAAGATCCATTCATCTTGGGAGAATGCTCTTGGTTGTAGACTTCCACAAGATTGGCAGTATTGTCCAGATTGTATATCTTCTATTGGAGTAGGTCTTTTTATCGATGCTCCACATTTACCACAATATCTGAATGCTCCCATATTTCTCCTATAAAAAAGGGGCTAGGAATTTGCACCTAGCCCCGAACCTATAACTTATAGTAACATGCTGCCGTCTGGATTACTCGTCGGTGTTATTGAAATCACCGAAGTCGTCACTCAGGACAATGCTGCACACCTCTTCGGCCAGGACGGAAGTCTTCTTGAACTTCCGGGCCTTGTGGTCGATATCCAGGTTTTCATCCTCGATCAACTGGATAAGACCCTCACGGTCCATTTCCATGATCTCGTCCTCGGTGTAGCCGCAGCCGCCATCCCCACCGTCAAAGTAGGCATCGCATACAGCCTCGCGCAATTTTGCGATTTGTTTGTAATCGGAAGGATCAACATCCAGACCCTCATCCTCGATCAACTGGAGGAGTTCCGGTTTTTTCATTTCCATGATCTCGTCTTCGGTGAGATCATCGCCGCCGCCATTGTCGCCGCCGCCGCTATCGCCATTGTCGCCGCCATTGTCACCACCGTCAAAGTATGCGTCACAAACGGCTTCACGCAGCTTGGCAATCTGCTTGTACTCGGAGGGATCAACATCCAGATCCTCATCCTCGATCAACTGGAGGAGTTCCGGTTTTTTCATGGCGAGGATTTCATCCTCTTCCAGATCACCGGCACCACCATCATCAGCAGGATCAGGCTCTTCGTTCGGTTCACGGGAATCGTCGCCGAGGAATTGTTCCATGTACTCTGCTGCTTTTTCGTCGTACTCGGCAATCATGGACTCGATCACATCCATCGGATCTTCGTCCTTGCCATACGGCTTGGAGCCGCCGATCTCGATTCCCTCACGGGAGTACTCGTTGGACTTTTTGACCTTGACGAATACATAGTGGCCGATAATGGCGGAGACGGCATCGATTTTGTTTTCGGTGGAACTTTGTCTGTTGGAAGTACGGTTGGTTCTTGCCATTGCAAATTCTCCTTAACAGTATTTGCGTTTTCTATTAACAGGTTTCAAGCCGTTGATAACCCTGTCGTAGCATTTCTTGCATTCTTCTGCAAGTTCTGTTTCAAAGCCGCCCTCTTCAATCCATTTGATGAGAGCCGCTTGCGTCAATGGACCACTAGGATAGAATCCTTTGGTGTCGATCTTCGTTGTTTTGCTCCATTCTTTTTCCTTTATCAGGAATTCGATACTGGAGGTAATGTTATCAACCCCGTAATCAAACAAGATTGGGAATCTGGCAACTCCATGTCTGCCAGTGAGTTTGTTTTTGGTTATCTTGGCCTGGACGTTAGTGATAAAAGTACGATCACCTTTTTTGATCTTCTTTTCCATTGCCAGCCAGATCTCATGGAAAGAGTAAAACTTAAGAGCCTTGCCACCTGATCTGGTTTTCGGAGTGAACTGTGAGCCAAAACCAATGTTATCCCGTGTTTGAGAAATGATAAGCAGGAGGGATTTTTTCCTTGCTAATTTCCGTTTAATGCTTTTGAAGAAGGCAGAAAACAACTTTGCCTTTCCATCTCCATAAGCACCCTTTGACTCTTTTCCTGCTTCCCGCAACTTTCTGTTTGCGACTTCCAGTTCTTCTGCTGCTTCAGTATTGAGTGCATCCGCTGAGTCAAGTATGTAGATGCATGGTCGATCATCATCTAAAGCATCATTGAATCTGTCACTGAATTCCTCAAATAGGTCGCTTGAGTTCTCCTCATCCGTTTCAACCCTGTCTGCACACTTCTTGCCGAACAGGTATTCCATATCGAATGCGTTCGCTGATTCAACATCGTCATAAATAAAGCGATATCCATCAAACCGCTTATCCATAGCGCATTCAGCAAAGATACTCAAAGCAAACAATGTCTTTCCTGCATGAGAGTCGCCAATAAGATTGACAACAGTTCCCAACTGGAAAGCGCCCTGCCAATGACCAGAACATTCCAGGTTAAATGGAATACAGGGTGTTGGAACTAATTGAGAAGGATCTACTCTTCTGCTCTCCTCTTTTACGGAAGAGCGTTTACGTTTTATTGTGCGCTTGCCTACCTGCTTGGCAATACGTTCAACTTTTCCGGTAGTTTGTTTCTTCTCAATTCTTGGCATTGTTACTTCCTTCTTCTCGAACGTCCGGTACGTCCGCTGCCAGAATTGGATCGATTAGAACGTCCAGATGATCTGTTTGATCGTTCAGATCCTCCTGACCGTTTTGAGCCACCGGAGGACCGTCCAGATCTTCCAGAACGTCCACCAGGACGGGCATTGCTGTCATATTCATCATCATAGGTATTGCTTTCATCTTCCTGTTCCTGGAATGATGAACCTGCTTCCTCAATATCACCATTTGAGGAGATACCGGCACGTTGTCCCTTAAACATCTCCTCAATTTCCTCGTAGGTAGGATGGAGTTTGACAACGCTATCCAGAGAAAATGTTTTATCGAGGATGCTATCAGGAATGTCTATTTCCCGATCAATGAATCGGTGCCCAAGGTAGCTGGTGTTGCTTTGGCCGGAACCCTTGCGGGTGAATGCAATGGTCTTGCCGTCTTCAAAGTCGGAGAAGTTAATTGAGCCACCTCCCCGTGGAAGGGCTGCAATGACGTTCAGTTTCTCCTCCATTGAAAAGTGTGAGATCTCCCATAACTGGAGTCCCTTCTTCTCGTCTTCACGGGAGTTATGGACCCAGATGAGATAGAGGACACGCCGCTTGACGCTTACTTTTTTCCAATCCTCTTTGTCAAGATCGTTGTCTTTGATGAACTCACAAATGGGGCAGGGTAGCCCATAATTTTCAAACGGACAAACGATAGGAACTTTCATAGATCCTACGTTCATGTGGACCTGGAGATCGAGAACGTAGGAAAGATCCCCTTCCTCGATTACAGGATGTCCGTCATCACCAAGGGGCATATCAGGACCAGCCTCCCAAGGGATGATATCGAGCATGTGATCTCCTTCCTTACATCGCCATATTTCCACACCGGCTGGCAATTTATCTCGAAGAATAATGGAAGGAAATTTACCCTTCGAGTCTCGATTTTTGTTTTGGGTTTGGTGTTGTTTTCCAAGCCCACCTCGTTTGTTCTTGAATTTGTTCCTGAATGATGAAGATCGTGTCATTTTGTTCGTAACCTTTTAGGTGTTTGAGATAAAGTGGGACAATGCCCTGAACTCTCTGTTCCTTATTGGTTTTTGTTTAAACCTTTGTGTGCCCTCCCCGCTGCCTGTCTGTTGTATTTAGGTTCAGAACTGTATCCCACAAGAAACAGAGATACCAAGTTCTCCAGTGCCTTCTTCTTATGCTCGAACGACGATTTTGCTGCCGATAACCGGTTAGCATTATGGCTTGCTTTTTGATAATTTGCAAGAGATTTTTTGTATTTTACTTGCCGAAGTATCCAGTTTTTAATGGCACCTTCAGATGGGGATTTATCAAAATGTAATTCCCAATCTTTACGGATTTCCGCATCAAGCTCAGAGGCTACAAGATCCA
>QJZS01000032.1 GCA_003247345.1 Spirochaetales bacterium | reverse complement strand
CCCCTCATGGACGGCATTCAATCCTACGGCAAAGCTATACAGGATTTTCTCATTTCCAAAGACAGAACCCAGGACCTCTTCGCTCTCAATACCATTGAGCAGTGAAAGAATGGCAGTATCTTTTCCTACCACAGGCCTCATCAACTCAATGGCTTCATTGATATTGTGGTTTTTGGTAGCCACTATTACCAGGTCGGAGATTCCTGCTTCCTGTGGTGTAGTATACCGAAAAGCAATTTCTTCGTTGTTTACCAAGACCGTTTGGTTTGCATAGCGCTGTTTTCTCTTTTCATCGACCAGAAAACAAACATTCTCTGGGCCCAGATGTTTATGTAGAATAGATCCGTACAAAGCTCCGACAGCACCACGACCAATAATAGTAACCTGCTTCATAATGTTGCCAACTCCAATACCAGCGCATACAATTTTTCTAGTTCAGAGATGGGAATATACTCGCGAACCGTATGAGGGTCTTCATATCCTATAGAACAAACCAAGGTGGGGATTCCCAAACCGTTGAGTATGTTTGCATCGCTTCCCCCAAGGGTTGGAGCTTCACTATATGGCAAGCCAAGCGTATTGCATGCCGCTTGGAATCTCTTCATTACGTCAGATTCAGAATCAAGGGAATATGCTTGGTATTGTTTGATATGCTCGATATCAACACTGCCGCCATGTTTGGCTGCAGCGTCATTCAATGCTTTAATCATGGAAGTAATCTGAGCATCCAATTTCTTTGGATCAAGGCTGCGTGCTTCAAACTGAAGTTCTGCCTTGTCGCACACTACGTTTTTAGCCCCTGGGGCCAAGAAGGATCCCACATTTGCTGTAGTCTGTTCATCGATACGTAGCAGATTCATAGCACTGACAGCATCGCTGCCCATCATGATTGCGCTGATTCCGGTCTCTGGTTTGAATCCGGCATGTGCCCCCCGGCCATGGAAGACTACGTGCAGATTATCTTGTGAAGGAGCTGCAGTAATTGCCTTTCCCACAGGACCTGATGCGTCGAAGGTGAACCCGTAAGCAATATTTTGTAGCTTTGAAGGATCTACCTTTTTAGCTCCGACCAATCCAAGTTCTTCAGCTCGGGTAATAAGGACTACCAGATTCGGGTGAGCCAGCTTCTCAGCTTTGATGGTCTCTAAAGTCTGTAGTACGGCTGCAACAGCTGCCTTGTCATCGGCTCCCAAGGCTGTAGTTCCATCGGTTTTCAAAAGTTTTTCATCTTGCACCAACTTTGCGCCTCTGGCAACCTCAACAGTATCCATATGGACGTTGAGCAAAACGGTGGGACCGGTGCCTTCCAAATATCCATAGAGGTTTCCCCCCTCATCTAATTCGGTGACCAGTCCTGCCTTGAGCAGTGCAGTCTCCAGATATAGGGCGATTGTATCCTCTTCCAACGAAACTGAATCTATGGCAACTAAGGCCTTGAATGAGTCTATGAGTGCTTGCATGTTCAGACTATATCAAAGAGAAAAGGCTTTGACCACACCAAGTTGTGGAGTATAGTAAGATTATGAAATACACAGCAGCAGAAACACGGTATTATGCAATGAAGTATCGGTATGCAGGCCATAGCGGACTCCGCTTACCTGAACTTTCTCTCGGTCTTTGGCATAATTTTGGAGCTGAGGCTAATGAATCAGTTTGCAAGGGAATTCTAACCACAGCTTTTGACCAAGGAATCACCCATTTTGATCTGGCCAATAATTATGGCCCGCCTGCCGGTAGTGCTGAAGAACGTTTTGGACATATTCTGAAGCATGAACTTGCCCCGTACCGGGATGAACTGATCATCTCCAGTAAAGCCGGCTACTACATGTGGCCTGGTCCCTACGGGGAGTGGGGCAGCCGTAAATATTTGATTGCAAGTTGCGACCAGTCCCTGAAACGGATGGGCTTGGAGTATGTGGATATTTTCTATCACCACCGCCCGGACCCCAACACCCCCTTAGAGGAGACCATGGCTGCTCTAGCCCACTTGGTAAGGCAAGGGAAAGCCTTATACGTGGGTATCAGCAATTACAAGGCAGAGGATGCAAAGAAAGCGATTGCCCTACTTAAGGAAATGGGAACCCCGTGCATCTTGAATCAGGTTCGCTATTCCATGCTCGATCGCTGGACAGAGGAAAATGGCTTACTTGATGCAATGGACAACCAGGCTGGAACCATCTGTTTCTCCCCGTTGGCGCAAGGCCTGCTTACAGGTCGCTACCTTGATGGTTCGATTCCCGAAGGATCAAGGGCGAGTGTAAATCATTTCCTCAAGAGTGAGGCAATCACAGAAAAGCGGGTAGCGCTACTCAATGAACTGAATACAATCGCCAAATCGAGAGATCAAAGTCTTTCAGAAATGGCTATCAGCTGGTTGCTGAAAGACCCGAGAATTACAAGCGTCTTGATCGGAGCCAGTTCCGAGAGACAGTTGCTTGAGAATCTGAAAGCGATAAACAAGCCTTCCACATTCTCAGATGAGCAGATAAAGGAATTGGATGCAATCTTGGCACGATGGGAGTGATGCATGGCCTACAGTGAGGAAATCAATACATACATAGACGGTTTGGAAGCTGAAAAGCAGGAAAGGATGCATCAGATCCGCTCCCTCATCCATGAATTGGTACCGACTGTGGAGGAGAAGATCAAATGGAGGATGCCTGCCTTCATCCTTCCCGGTAAAGGAGACATCGTCTATGTTGCAGCATTCAAGAAGCATATCGGCTTTTACCCACTGCCAGAGGCGATTGATCTTTTTGGGGAGGAGCTGAAAGATTATCCTACCAGCAAGGGGGCAATCCGGTTGCCCCTTGATAAACCTTTGCCAATGGATCTTATCAAGAGGATTGTCCTGTTTCGGTTGGAGCTGGTCAAAGCAAAATGATTCATTTGTTCTGGTCTAAATATGAATGCACAGCATCACGAAGGAATACAGCGTTGCCTTGGTAATAGGAGGCGAATCGCTCGTCTTGTGTGTACATCTCAACTAGATTCTTATGTGCCTCAGCTGAATAGGACGTCCAAGTATACTTAAGCCATTTCTGGTGCAATTTTGCAACTTCTTGGGCTGCCTCTGAGGTAGGGTTTCCTGTTTCGGCGGCAGTTGCCAACTTTTCCAGAATTTCTTTTCCAAGCTGATCAAACTCATGATAGGTCGCCTCGTCCATGTGCAACATTTTTGCATTCGATTTATCTACAGATTCAGACCCGTATTTTTCCCGGGCTTCTTTCCCGTAGGTTTTTTCATTCTCCTCAATGAGTTTATTCTTGAATCCTTTGAAATATTGGCTGTCCTTCATATTCATTCCTCCTTTTTGCGTCTCAATGGTTTGCTCGATTGTCATGATAAGCTCGTTCAATCTATTGCGTTTTTCCTCTAGCAATCGTTTCTGGCTTGCAAGCAATTGGGTGATGTCACTTGGCGGATTCTCAAGTAGAGTACAGATCTTAGCCAATGGAAAATCGAGTTCGCGATAGAAGAGAATCTGTTGCAATCGTTGAATTTCTTTGGTTGTATAGAACCGGTAGCTGTTTTCAGCCTTCCTCTGGGGTTTCAATAATTCCAGTTCCTCATAATATCGGAGGGTGCGTTCACTGACCCCGCTGAGTACAGACATTTCTTTGATTGAATAGTTCATATCTCATACATACACCCTAACGTAACGTGAAGGTCAACAGGAAAGCAATATTCTTTTGGGTAGCCACAGCAGGGAGTGGCGAGTATAGTAGAGGAAGTGCAAGGAGAAATCTATGAGCGATAGTCATACCTATACGACGCATGTCGAGTGGACAAAGCAGAAGCGAGCAGCGCTTTCTTCCCCAACTCTTCCAACCATCGAAGTGGCAACACCTCCGAATTTTCCAGGCGGACATGAGGATATCTGGTCTCCTGAACACCTTTATACCGCAGCAGCGGAAGCGTGTTTGATGACAACGTTCCTCTCAATGGCTGAGAGAGCGGAGCTGCCATTCAAAAGTTACAAGAGTGAGGCGGTGGGGACCTTGGAGAAAGTGGAAAAAGGGTTTCAGATGACCAAAATTCACATTAAGCCTACTGTGGTTGTCTCTGACCAGGCATTGCAAGAGAAAACACTCAAGTTGCTTGAAAAGGCAGAGAAATACTGCTTGATATCCAATTCCATGAAAACCGTAGTGACAATTGAACCTGTGGTTATAGTCAAAGAGGGATAACGTTCCTATTCGGGAGTGAGTATGCTTTCCATCATTATTTTGGTATTCCTGTACTCGATTGCCATAGTACTGTTGCAGTTGGCGTTGAAAAACCTTAGAAAGAAGAAGGTTGTCAACACAAAGCAACCAGAAACGATGATATCGAAAGAAGACATGATTTCAGGCTGGGGCAAGGAAGAGGAGGATGCAAAACATTGAAAACCATATTTTTGCTCGGGGATTCCACCTGCGCTGAAAAAGATGACGATGCTCGTCCTGAAACCGGTTGGGGCATGTGTCTAGCCAACTTCATCAGAGACGATTGGCATGTGGCTAATCTGGCGCTCAATGGGCGTAGTACCAAATCGTTCTTGGCCGAGGGAGCCTTCGATTCCTGCTTGCATGCCTTAGAAGCAGGGGATTATGTGATAATCCAATTTGGCCATAATGACAACAAGGATGATGAAAACCGACATACGGACCCATGGTCTACCTTTCAGGGCAACCTTGCTTTTATGGCTGAAGAAGTATTGTCGAAAGGTGCAATTCCACTGTTTCTGACCCCGATCTGCCGGAGAC
>QJZS01000221.1 GCA_003247345.1 Spirochaetales bacterium | reverse complement strand
GACAAAATTTTTTATAATTTTTGAGAAGGTTTGGAGATCTTATAACTTAGGTAAATGAAATTAGTTTTCCATTATATAAGTTGTTGACTAATGGAAGATAGCTGGCTATATTCTAAATACCTAGCAAATAACTAGGAATTATAGAATATAAGAAGGAGTTTTCATATGTTTACACAGGTAAAACTTTCCTATGATTTCAATGCTTTGGAACCAACTATAGATGAACTAACCATGGTGACTCACTATACCAAGCACCATGCTGGATATACCAATAATCTCAACGCTGCTGTCGAAAAAGATGTAAGTCTGAAAGACAAAACCATCGGAGAAATTCTCAAGAATCTTGATGCAATCCAAGACGTTAAATTGAGGACAACTATTAGAAATAATGGGGGAGGCTTTGTAAATCATAACCTCTACTTCTCAACGCTCAGCCCAACGGCAGTGAAAGAACCCTCAGGGGCACTTGCTGATCGTGTCCGCAAAGATTTTGGGAGTCTTGATGCACTTAAGGCAGAATTACAGACACAGGGCGCAGGTAGGTTTGGGTCTGGCTGGGCTTTCCTCGTTGCATTTAAGGATGGGTCTTTGAAGGTTGTTACAACCCCAAACCAAGATTCTCCTTGCATGGAAAAGGACGGAGGAGTTCCAATTCTTGGTATCGATGTATGGGAACATGCATACTATCTTAAATATAAGAATTTGAGAGCTGAATATCTTAAGGAATTCTGGAATGTCCTTGATTGGTCAAAGGTCGATGAAAATTATCAGAAAGCTGTCTCATAAGAGGCTGGTTTCTTACAAGATATAGCCTAATTTATACCAAATATATGACCCCCTTCATTGAATCAATGTAAGGGGGTCGATTTCTAAACCTCTGGGATAATGGGATTATCTCACTTCCCCCAGATTACAGTGACTGGCCTGCTACAATTGAGGTATCCACCGCTTTCATGTAAGCAATCGAATGGATGGTGAGCAATCCAGGATTATCTACGAAAGAGACTTCAATGTATCCATAGTGAAAATACATTGTATTAGCTTCAAGCCTTATTTTGAATGGGATATACACATGACTCTTGTCTCCCCAGTTCGCAAAAGATCCACTAATCTCAGCAGTTGATGTGGACCAAGTGTCACTTGGTGAGATTGTTGTGCCATTATCTACCGCAATAACCATGTTGCTCGAAACTTGTCCAATGAAATTAGATGAAGACGAGAACCTTAAATAACCATAGTTTGATCCTCCGTCATCTTGTACGAATACAATAAGTGCGGTTCCTAAGTTTGCGGAGTCAGCAAAAAGATTTATGGTACCATCAGTGAAGTCGATTGAAATGTTTCTCCAGCCATCAGTCACATATGTTAAGTCAATCTCGTTATCGGAAGTGTAATTGTATTGTACTTGCACCGCATCCCATTGTGCATACAACGTTACATCCTCTGAGCCCATGGTATAATCAGCTCCATCCGCATAGCTTGTGCCGCTTCCATCAGACACTGTATTCCAGCCAGTGAAATTATAGAGGGTACGAGTAAATGTATTGCTGTCCAATACTTCTATCTGGTCTTGAATAATATCCTGTGCATTCATGGTACCGGAACCGCCGTTTGAGTCGAAGGTGATGGTATGGAAAAGTGCCCATTGTGCGTACAACGTTACATCCGCAGAGCCCATGGTGTAATCAGCTCCATCCGCATAGCTTGTGCCGCTTCCATCAGACGCTGTATTCCAGCCAGTGAAAGTATAGAGGCTACGAGTAAATGTATTGCTGTCCAATGCTTCTTTCTGGCCTTGGATAATATCCTGTGCACTCATGGTACCAGAACCGCCGTTTGAGTCGAAGGTAATGGTCCATGTAGGAAGAGCTTCCCACTGTGCATACAACGTAACATCTCCATCTCCAATGAAAAATTCTTCCTGGTCGGTATAACTTATCCCGCTTCCATCAGACGCGGTATTCCAGCCAGTAAACGAATACAGATCGCGAGTGAACGTATTGGCATCTAATGCCTCGGAATACCCTACGTATAAGGATTGGTTTGTCATTGAGCCAGAGCCACCATTTGAATTAAAGTACACATTCCAAGAAGCTACCTCTTCCCACTGCGCATAGAGCGTAACATCAGAAGAACCCATAAGATAATTTGCTCCATCTGCATAGGTTGTCCCGGTTCCGTATTGTTCTGTGTTCCACCCTGTAAACGTGTAGTAGGTACGAGTATATGTATTACTGTTTAGTGGTACTGTTTGATCTTCGCCAATCTCTTGGGGGTTCATTGTTCCTGATCCCATATTTGCATCAAATGTTACTGTATAAGTGAGTGCCCATTGCGCATAGAGTATTATATCAGCATCACCCATCGTATAACTTGCACCATCTATGTAGGCTGTCCCACTTCCATCTGTTTCCGTATTCCATCCAACAAAGACGTAGGATGTCATTGTGAATGTGTTTGAAGTGAGGGTGGTTGATTGCCCCTGCACAACCTCTTTTGGTGACATAGAACCAGTGCCACCGTTTGCATCGAATGTTAATACAAAACTTTTTGGCCCAAGCGCACAACCCAACAATACGGTCATGATGATAACCGTAAGAACTAATGCCCTTTTCACTTTTAATCTCCTCCATTTTGTTATTGCTGAGTCCCAGACAATTAAAGTAAATGAAGAAAAACAGTTTTCTCGAATAGTTGGGTTAACTATCCTTCAACAAAGCATCAGAGTGTTTGGCTGAAATGAGTATAAATGTGCAAGAACTAACTACTGATGACCCTAGCATTGGTTTCCCTCCATCGCCATAAATCATTAGAGAATCAGTATTTCGGTAAACATCATTATATTTTAGGGTTTAAAATAACGCAACAAAATTCGCTCAGAGTGATTGTGATTAGGTTATAACCAGGTTTAGCTGCATGAAATGAGCAAAAAAGAGGAAGAAGCATTCCGCTTCTTCCTCTTTCTCGTTTATGTAAAATTTACGATGCCAGTTGTGCAGCTTCACGTGCATCCTTCAGTGCGTAAGTCCACCATGCAAGCTGATCCAACATGGTCTCGGTAAGCCCTTTAAGGTAGGGAAGATCCTTCACTTGCTTTTCTCCATTCATAATGGGGTAGAAGTCATTTCCCTGAATCAACACGGAGTGTCTAACCGGTGCCATCTGCAACTCTACACAAATATCTCTGAGGTGCTGTACTGCTCTTGCTCCACCAGCCGACCCATAGGAGAAGTATGCTGCAGCCTTACGGTTCCATTCTGGGTATGCATAGTCAAGGGCATTTTTCAACGCGGCTGTAATACTGTTATTGTACTCAGCGGTGACGAATATAAACCCATCAAAGCTTGCTACCTTCTGTTGCCATTTCTGCGCTACTTCATTGGATGAAGGAACATATGCATTCGAAGCTACTTCATTAAAGAAGGGCATTGGATAATCCCTGAGATCAACTACCTCAAAAGAGAGATCATTTCTTTTGGATGCTACTGACTCAAGATACTTTGCTGCTTGCTCTCCAACACGGGAGGCTCTGGTACTACTTATAATAATTGCAATTTTTGGTTTGCTCATTTGAAATCTCCTTAACTGTATTAATCAGTCTTTATGTTATATAGTGTACAATATTGTTGTGCAATCGTCAATAGGTTTGAGGGTGTTTGGCTCTACTGAAGAGACAAATGAACGTCCATAATTTATGTTTATTTCAACATAAATTATTATGTAGAAAAGAGATTTATTGTTAATATTCGGTAAATATTTATTTAAAAAAAATTTTACATATTATAATGAAACTTTTGAGAAGATGAGCATGAGCAATACAAAGATAGGTAAATGTATGCATAGACTTTGATTAAGTCTTATATGGGAAGCCTTGATGGTCTGATTCCAACTCTAAATTCTATTCAGTCCAGGAAGCGATGATTCCTGATTCAGAATGTTTTGCTTTGTACATTGCATCATCCGCGACAGTCATTAAGACATCTACGGATTTGCCGTTGGTAGGGTAGCATGCAATACCGATGCTTACACCTACTGTGAAACTGATTTCGTCAAAGGAAATGGGTTTGATGATTTCATTTTTAATTCTTTTGGCAATTTCTATGAGCTTTGTAGTGTCATTGGCTTCTTCAAAAACGATGAGGAATTCATCACCTCCAAGACGGATTGCAAAATCCTTATTCCTGATATTGGCAGAAATTCGTTTTCCTATTGTGAACAAACAGAAATCTCCTGCCTTATGCCCATAGGTATCATTTAATGGTTTGAATTTATCAAGATCCAGATAGAGTACGGCAAATTTTCCTTTTTCTTCTTTTTTCAAGGTGCAAAGTGATTCTAATTTTTTCATACCATACTCTCGTTTATCCAACTTTGTCATGGAGTCATATCGAGCAAATACTCTTGTGTTGTGAAGATCAACTCGTCTGGTTTCCCTGAAGGAGGAGAGAAGATATGAAATAATGAGCAGTATAAACAATGAAAGTATTACTACAATAATTCCGAGTGAGGTAAGAGGGATTACGCTTTGTGCGAAGTAAGAATTTGGTTTCTTCGATAAGATTATCCAGTAGTAATTATCTGCAGAAATGGGGTGAGATTCGGTTTGGCTGGTTTCCTTACTTGATGTCCAATTGTTTTCAAGAGGATGAATATGGGCAAATACATAGAGATTATCATTATACGTGAAGTTTCCTGATTCCATATTTGCTATTTGTGGCCAAATGGCATTCCCAGTAGAGTTAATGCTGGTTCCCTGCTTGTCAGGGAACATAAAGCCAAACTCTAACTCAGGGTTTGCCCCATTTACTAAATAGTACCCGTCAGAGTTTAGCATCATGACTGAACTATCCGGGATTGTGCTTTCTGGAAACATTTGCCTGAAGATATCAAGAACGTGTTTTGCTAAATAATTGAGAACAATTACTCCATGTAGGTTTCCTGCTTCATCAATAACAGGAGTCGAAAGCCGGATCATGGGTTTGTTGGGTATTTCTACTTGCCCATGTTCCATATTCAAATCTAGGACCGACACATAAATCTGTCCCTTTTCAAGCCCTATGCTGTCTTTGAAATAGTATCTATCGCTTTTGTTCTGCAATTCTTTTTGCAACACCGCTTCAGGTGAACCATAATTATAATTTACTCGTACTTTTTCCTTTCCTAAAGTATCAATAAATCGAATCTGATCATATTTTTGTGTGATATCAGCTACCTTGATAAACATCTGACCGGCTTCATCCCAAATATCATCAGAGGGTTCAGAAATGGCATCAGATAACACATATTCACTGAGCATAAGTAAATCATCAGCAATAAAGGAAAGGGTTTCTTGGATTGAAAAAGCTGCTCCGTCAATACTGGTCTGTTTTTCAAGTATGAATTCAGATCGATTTTGCTCAGTTAAGATATTGTTAAAAATACTGATCATGGAAATTGAAAGCAGTAAGAAAAGCGCAAAGATCAGCAGCGTTCCTATTCCCAAGAAGAATTTGTTGTATTTGATCAGTTCTCTCTTTTTGCTTTTTTTATCATCCATTTCATTTCAATTATAAAGAAGCGAATCAATAAAACAAGATGTTTTTATGTATTGCTCTTAGGTGATTATACATTTTGCTTCAAAGCGTAGATTCATTCATAACAATGTAAACTAAGTGTTTGGGTGGGGAATCTCAAGTAATTAGGACAACAACTTAGATTATATTCAACGTTGTTGTGTGCCCCCTGCGATTTCCCAAAACTTGTCTCCATCATAACCACAGCATTGATCTCGTCCTGATTCTTTTGCTTTGTATAAAGCTGCATCTGAATAATGTAGGATATCCTTTATGGGCAGGGTAGATTGCTCTTTTCCAATAACAGTGAGACCCATACTTATGGTGAGAATTGGCTTCACGTCTGAGTTCTTATGCTCAATGGCTGCGTTTGCAAGATTACGCCTGATATTTTTTACAATTTTTACGCCACCGTCGTAATCGGTGTTTTCCAGAAGAAGAATGAACTCTTCACCTCCGGTCCTAATTACGTTATCCGAAGCACGATTTACACTATGAATTAGTATTGCAGCAAGATCTTTTAGGCATTTATCACCTTGGATATGACCATAGGTATCATTGTATTTTTTAAAATGATCAATATCGATTGTAATGACGATAAAATTTGAATTCTTTCTATTTAATTGACTCATCAATCTATCAAAAGTTTCATCGAGCCATCTTTTGTTAAATAATTCAGTCAGAGGATCTATCATTGACAGTTTCTGAAGCATTTCTTTTTGAACCATGAGATTGTATTCATTTTCTTCAATGAGGACTCTTACTTTGGAAATGAATGCAAATACAAAAATGAGAAACAGAAGAAATGAGAAAATCCAGTCCACCATATCGTTGTTGTGATGTGAAGCATAGGTGAGTATTAATTGTGGAAAGAAGCTTTCAATTACAATAAATGACAGACAAACAACTAATATGAACAGGAGTCTTATAGTGTTTATCCTGCCGGTTCCCAGAAGAGCTACCATCCCAACAACAACCATAACGTATAAACTGGAAGGAGTAGTGATACTTCCAGAGATATAAATTCCTATCGGCACGACGATAAAGGAATAGATTGATAATATGGCGCTAGAAAAGGTCATTAGTTTTTCTAAATTTTGAATTCTTAATGATGCTTCTAATATTAGAAAGGCAAATATGCACAAGAAAATCCAAAATGGCATTTCTTGTTTATGAATACCTAATATGAGGTGTGCTGATAATGAGATCAAACCGAGGGCTAAAATATAAGAATGTGTAAATACAAGTATGCGAGCTTTATAATGATACTCTTCCGTATGCCTTAGGAAATAAATATGTTTAAGGATTTTCTCTACCACGATTCTGCCCTTTTAATAGTAATTGTTCCTATTATACTTTGAATGGATGATAAAACCAGACTAAAAAAAATAATTAGGGAAAAATCCTATATAATTGCCTACAATGTATTTTATTAGCAAGTTTGGTAATACAAATAAATCTCTCTGTGAGTTTTGTAATAACTATTCCAGTTATGGAATAAGGAGTAGTGCTATTCGAATTGGTAACCTTGTCTGCTATTTGGTTTGAAACTAAGACATTTGCACTCTCAAGTCGTATATGGATATGAAAATAGTTTAACCTTTCCTGTATTTAATTGTTTAAAATGAAATTGTAATTGAATTCTTGCACTTTGTAATCGGCATATAGGGGAAAGTATGGATAGGAACGAAAAGCACTCGGACCGAATATTCTGGATAATGCAAATTATCTTTGGATTTGTCATTGGAAAATCTTTCCATGAATTAGCTCCAAGTTTTATGTATCCCTTTGAAAGTGTTCTGTTAACGCTCCTCCTAGCAACTATTTCTGTCTATCTCAGTGTGATTTGGGGTTGGGTTGATTTTTCTTACGCTTTAATAGAATGGCCTTATAAATTCAGAGAGAATGGTTGGGAGAAATTCAGATTCCTAATAGATGTAACAACTCTACTGCTGTATTCCTATTTGGTTGTTTACATAGGGCGTATCAAACTAGATCCTATAGGCTATATCCCTGAATTCTTCTTATCTCTTTTCATAATATCCTGTAGTTATCTGATTTCTGCTCTTCTAAGTATGAAGCAATATGGGAAAAGAGCTGCTAAATGGGGCTTAATCATTGTTTTTATGGTTTTGTACTATGCCTTGTTTGAGTCCTATAGACGCCTCTATGGACTGGAGCTAATCCCTTACTTCAATGATCTGTTTTTAGCAACCTCAATAGTACTTACGTTGCTGTATAGAATCATTCTGGCAAACATGACAACCAGGAAGAGGATTGTATCGATAGATGTGGATGGGGTTCTTGCTGATCAAATAACAGAGGTTTTGAATCTCATTCACTACCAAAATGGTATTGAACTGAAATACTCCCAAATTAATAATTTGGCGTTTGAAATTCCTGAAATAGAAACTGATATTGGGAAAGAGCTTACTCGGTTGCAAGAACAAAGGTCTTATTTTGTAAATATGCCTTTGCACAGTGAAGCAAAGAAATACATTGATCGGATTATTAAGAAGAATAGGGTAGTCATTTCCTCCTCTAGAGAAGCAAAGACGGATGTTTGGACAAAACGTTGGCTAATTGCTAACCGTATCCCTTATGATGAATATTGCAATTTACAGTTACGTTCAAAGCAAGATGGCATAGTAGAATATGATGTATTGATAGATGATGATTTACAGATTATTGAAACCTTTCTGGAGAATACTGATTCAATTGCGATTCTATTCAAACAGCCTTGGAATGATTTTGATTATTTGGATCTGGGAAATTACATAAAATCAAAAAGGCTGTTTATTGCGGAAAGCTGGAGAGGGGTTTTCCTAATCCTCAAGAAGCTTAAGAGGTTTAAGAAGGCATAATTCCACTCGCCGGCCCCAAGACCGGCAAGGGATTACGGACCATTACTTTTTGAGATCTTTTAATTTCTCTTGGTATTCTTCACGGGAAATTTTTCCTTCCGCATAACGTGTTCGGAGTATTTCAAGCGATTCTCCAGAACTTGAGGTATTGTTTTTCCGAGAGCGAACGAAGACTACAATGACCGTAGCAGAAATTGCAATGATTAAAATAATCAGGATTCCGTCAGCATAACTCCGGGTCGCAAAACCTCTATTGTAAGAATTATAACCCCAATTACGGCCCCAGCCGCCCATCATGCCATAACCCCCCATTCCGGAGCCCCAAGAACCGATGTTTCCGTTGCTTTGCAGATAGTTATATGCATACTGCCGATGAACTGCATTTAGGCGTTCTGAACCATCGCCTCCCATCATTTCGTCCATCCATTCATGCCGCTGGTCATCGCCAATGTTGAGACCCATAACAGCGTCTCCCAACTCTATAAGCTGAGCATCACTTACCTTGTTTGGGTCGATTTGAGAAATCGATTGGACACCCTGTGCCTGTTCTAGTTCAGCGATGATTACATCCACGGATCGGACGTGCATATCTTCATCCGCCCAAAGGGTTGTGCCCACAAGTAAGAACATAACACTCAATGTAATAATAAGTATTTTCTTCATGTTGTTTTCCTTCAATCCTGATTTTCCATGCACTCGGTTAGAATCATATGTTCTGATCAAATACTGGTTTTGTATGTATTAGCTCAGGTCCTGCTTCATTTGCTCATAGGTTTCCCTGTCGATTTCACCATTGGCATATCTGGTATTCAGTGTTTCAATTGCCTGATTGCTACGATAATTTGCTTGATGTTGACGAGGTTTTCGTACTGCATAAAATATGCCGACAATTACGCCGATGATTAATAGTCCCAATAACAGAGATTGGCCCCAACTATTGTATCCATATCCGTATCCGCCATAACCCATCATGCCGCCAAAACCATGAAATAATCCAAACATTGTATTCTCCTGTCTTCTATAAATATCTCTTCTTGTTTCGAGATAAACTCTGCCCCCAAGAGAGATTCCGCATACATTCTTCCCCAAAAGGGGAGTGTAACTAAATCATAGTACTTTACTTTCATTTTAACAAAGGCTTCACTACAGTCTTTACCTAATCTTCATCTTTGGCTGATGTTGGTTAAGTTGGGTTAATTAGTTCAACCTATTGGAAAAAGTTTGTTGTATTGTCCTGAATAATTGCTGACTTTGTACGGTGTATTACTGTCATTTGGACACAAAACCTCTGAATGAACCACTTTTTAAGTGTTTTCATCACTGTGAAAAGGTCAGAAGGAAATGTTTTTACAAGGGACTGCTTCCAACTACAGTAATGTAGCTGATGTCTTTAGTTAGACATATTGTATATAGTTGGTCAGAGAATTTACTCAAGAAAAGCATACGGGTGAATAGGAATATCGCCTCCAATCCTTGCCAATGTTGCTTAACATATACCTTTAAAAAATTCTTGCGTTATTAGTCATTGCATGCTTTACTGTAAATATCTCCGGAAACGTTACCGGAAACGTTACCAATTCTTATGGAGGATTAATCCTTGACTGTTACCATACGGGATATAGCAAAATATGCACAGGTCTCGGTTACCACGGTCTCCCGTGTCCTTAATAACAGGTATGATGTGAAGGATGCTACACGTGCAAAAGTTACCAAAGCCATTGAGGACCTTGGTTACAGTCCGAACATCGTAGCTCGAGGGCTAGTTCTCCAGCGCTCTCACGTTCTTGGCTTTATTGTTCCCGATATAACGAATCAAAGCTTTCCAGAACTTGCCAGAGGAATTGTTCAGCGGGCCCGAGGTCTTGGCTATTCAGTTATGTTCTATGATACAGACCATGATCGCAGAGTTGAAAAGGAAGCAATCAAACTGCTTCGGAGCAAACAAGTGGATGGTATCATTGTGTCATTCAATGAATCAAATACCGAAGAACTTGAGCGCTTGAAACAAGAAAACTTCCCAATCGTCCAGATCTACAGAAAGAGCAGTCATTCAGTTGTTCCAACTATCGCATTGGACAATGTGTCCTCGGCATATGCCGCTACGAAGTACTTAATCTCTTTAGGACACAAGAGAATTGGTCATATCTCTACAGGAACTGACGTGCAGTCTGGCGCAGAACGTTTAGAAGGATATCGTAAAGCTCTTGAGGAGGCTGGAATTCTTTTTGTTCCTGAACTGGTGCAAACAGGCATCAATACAGCAGAATCCGGAAGGGAATGTATGATGAATTTGCTCAAGCTTGCCAAGTTGCCCACGAGTGTATTTGCTTGTCATGACATCATGGCTGCGGGTGCTTATGATGCAATTCTCTCTCAGGGATTGAGAATTCCTGAGGATATTTCTGTTATTGGACATGACAACATCCAGATTTCGGAATTGCTTCATCCCAAGCTGACTACCATGGACACATTCAAATACCAGCTTGGTGAAAAAGGGGTTGATTTGCTGGTTGAACAGATTGAGGGGAAAGATCTTCCTAGAATGGAGATAGAATGTAATACCGACCTTGTTGTCAGAGAATCTGTGGCAAGGATAGTTTAGGATTCTCCTTATTGAAGATTTGAAATTTAAAAGAAGTTATGAAAACGTTTCCGGAAACGTTTCCGGTTGTATAGAGGAAATATAATGAAAAACAAAGGTCTTGATAATGAAAGGTTTACACGAAGAGCAATAGCAGCCATGGCAGCTCTCGGAATCGGTGATGCAGCAGGGGATTTGGGCAGGGATAGTGAGGTGAGACTTCAGTATGGGATGATTGTGAATCTTCTTCCCAGTGGAAAGAGTACTGATGATACTGAATTTACTGTCTTGTCTGCACGTTGCCTCCTTGATGCTGAAGGGGAAATTACTGCCCATAGTGTCGCCCAAGGGTGGAAAGACCTTGTCTTATCCGACGGGGGAGCAAAGAAACGTGGTGGAATGCCGCTGTATGGTGCGCTATGGAATCTTTCCCAAGGGATTGAACCCCCGCTATCCGGAATTGACAATGCCTTTAATAATGATGACGGTGCGGCCATGCGCGCAATTCCCTTTGGCATTGTGGCGTACGGCAATCCAATAGAAGCTGCAAGGCTGTCAGCTATTGATGCTTCTGTCTCCCACGATAGAGATGGTGTCTGGGCAGCACAGGCGATAGCCGCAAGTGTGTCTGTCGCGCTTGCTGGCGGTGATGTCAACGCGGTTTACCAGGCAGGTATAGATCAGATGCCACAAGACAGTTGGCTTGGGAGACGCATGAAGTTGGTCGAGGAAATCCTTGGCAGTGAAAAATCCGAGATGGAAAAATTCGAGGCTTTACACACGAGACTCTGGACTCCAAAACATTCGACAGCTCCTGAAGCTATTCCCCAAGTATACGGAATATACCGCCTTTGTGGTGGTGACTTTATGAAAGGGTTCCTCCTTTCCGCTAATTTCGGTCGCGATGCCGATACTATCTGTGCCCTTACATTGGCACTTTGTGCTGCCGGTTCAGACGATGCAATCCCACAGAACTGGATTGAACAAGTTCGTAAACCGTCAGGAGTGTGTCTCTCATTTGCTGCCAAGGAAGATATGGTTGATCTTGGGACCAAACTTGCTGAACTCGCAATAAGAAGGGCAGGGGTAAAATGAAACTGAAGAAGGAACAGCTGAAGAGACAGCTATACCGTGACCGTTATCTCTATCTCTTGTTCCTCCCTGTCCTTACATTTTTCATCATCTGGCACTATATTCCCATTTGGGGGGCAAGGATTGCATTTCAGGATGTAAAGTATGTTGGGAAAAACGTTTGGGTTGGATTCAAACATTTCAAGGTTCTTTTTTCCTCTCCAGTTTTTTTCAGGGTTTTCATGAATACCATTGCCATTAGTGCGATGAAGATATTTCTGTGTTTCCCTTTACCGATCATCTTGGCATTCCTGCTCAATGAAGTGCGTTCGCATAATTATCGGAAGATTGTGCAGAGTATCATCTATTTACCACACTTCCTTTCTTGGGTGGTAATAGCAGGGATTTTCATTTCTTTGCTTCAGGCCCCAGATGGAGTGATAAACCAAATCATCGGGTTTTTTGGGGTGAAACCCATTTCATTCATGACAAGTACAAAGCATATCCGTTGGGTTTTTGTGTGGTCTGAGGTTTGGAGGTCTATAGGGTGGGATTCCATCCTTTATATCGCTGCAATAAATAATATTGCATTGGAATTGTACGATGCAGCGACCGTGGACGGAGCGTCACGTTGGCAGCAAGCATTCAAAATCACCTTGCCATCTATTCTTCCAACTATCATCACAGTATTCATCCTGAATCTTGGATTCTTCATGAATGCAGGTTTCGACCAGGTGTTCAATATGATGAATGATGCGGTCATCAACCATGTTGATATCATTGACACCTATGTGTATCGGATTGGCTTGGGAAAGGGAAATTATTCGCTCGGAACCGCTGCGGGTCTTTTCAAAGGTGTTATTGGTCTCTTCCTCATACTTTCGACGGACAAGTTGAGTAGGAAGGTTACTGGGGAGGGCGTATGGTAAATAAAAAAGCAAAAGGCAGAGTAGGCCATATAGTATTGTTGATTGTTTTGGGATTGCTTGCTCTTGTCATGTTCTATCCGATTTACAACCAGTTGGTGATTTCCCTTACTGGGAATGAATATATTGCTCAAGCGGATGGGACGACCATTATCCCTCGAGGTATTACGCTACAAACGTATAGTAGCGTACTCTCCATTCCGAAAGTCTACAGGGGCTTATTGAACAGCCTGTTCATAACAGCAGTAGGACTTGTTGTGAATGTTGTATTGACTAGTATGGGAGCATACGTTCTTACCAAGAGGGATTTGTTCGGCAGAAATTTCTTCATGGTGCTTATTGTCATCACAATGATTTTTGAGGGAGGGCTCATCCCAGACTATTTCCTCATGAAGGATTTGCATTTACTCAATCGGTATGCCTCAGTCATCATGTATAAAGCCGTAAATCCCTATTATCTCATTATATTGATGCGATTTTTTGATCGAGTGCCGACTTCTTTGATTGAATCGGCAAGACTTGACGGAAGCAGTGAGATGCGGATTCTTTTTAGTATAGTCATTCCAGTCAGTGTTTCTGGGATTGCGACGATCAGCTTGTTCTATGGGGTATTTCATTGGAATGAGTACTTTAGGGCGATGATTTACCTTACTGATGAGATGAAATATCCACTGCAGGTAATTCTAAGAGAACTTATCATTTCTATGGAGAAAGCATCATTCGTCGGTGCCACCAATTATCTCCAGATGTCTACTACAGCGGTGACTTTGGATTTCAAGGCAATCAAAGCAGCTTTGATTATCATAGCCATAGTGCCGATCCTGATATTCTATCCTTTCGTATTGAGATTCTATGTAAAGGGAAGATTGCAGGGAGCGGTAAAGGAATAGTGAATTGGAGGAAATTTTTCGTGAACCTAAAAGGAGGTTTGAAATGAAAAAATTAGTATCAATACTTTCATTGTGTGTATTGGTAGCAGTGGGCCTGTTCGCCGGAGGCGCTCAGGAGCAAAAAGTGGAGAATGGGGTTCCCGTGATCAGAGTGGTCTGCAAGGATGTTCCCCCAGATGAGCCTGATAATATCGCATACATAAAGAAGGTTCAGGAAGGTTTCTCAGCGTATGTAGGGCAAGAGGTTAAGCTCGAATATGTTAAGATGCCGGATGGTGCGTACGCCGAGAAACTGAATCTAATGATTCTCAGTGGAGACATCCCAGATCTGATTTATTTCCAAGGGGGGGATGAAGCCATCGCCCAGCAGAATTTGCTCGTGGATATGACCCCTTACATCGCTGGCTCTGAAGTCATGCAGAAAGCACTCATGGATTTCAACAAACAACGTATGGCAAATTATCCATACTTGTTATGGCTGGCTCCTCCAAGAGCAAGGACTGCGACGATTCGTGAGGATTGGTTCAAAGAGGCTGGTGGCAAGGTGCCTGTAACCATTGATGATTACTACAACTTGATGAAAGCCATCAAACAGAATCACCCCCAAGCTGCAGCAGTGACGGATACCGGAAATACTGACAGAATGGATTTTACCTTTGATCAGGCTTTCGGAATTACAGCAACTTGGCTGAAAGAAGGGTCTTCATATGTTTATAAAGGCGTTTCATCTGCACAAAAAGATAAACTTACATTCTATCAGAAACTCTATGCCGAAGGTTTGTTGGATCGAGAATATATCACTACCGCATGGGATGGAATGGAAGATAAATTCTACACAGGTAAAGTTGGTATGGTTTTTGGTACTGCAGGTATCGTTCTTGATATTTACAACAATAAGTTGATGGAGAGCCAAGGTGTTGGCGTAGTTGCACTGCCTCCTGCGAAGGGGGTCAGCCAAGGATATGCAGTTTCATCAGCGAAGGAAACTAGAGGTTGGGCGATCAGTGCACTTTCCGAGAACAAGGATTTGGTGTTTAAACTGTTGGAATACCTTGCAACAGATGAAGGTCAGTTCTTGGATCGGTATGGGCTTGAGGGAAAGCACTATATAAAAGAAGGTGATAAAGTCATACTTACCCCTGAAAGTGCCAACTGGTGGCCACGGTTCCATGAAATTATGAGTTATCAGGGACCGACTCCGTTGCTTGGTGAGGCAGGACAAAAGAGCTGGGACTATATCATGAAATATGCTGTCGGTGATCCTGACTTCCCGATTCCAGAAGAACTGGTTCCGACTTGGGATGCACTTTCCAATCTTCAGAAAGAATATACGTACAAGATTATCAGTGGAGAGTATAGCATCAATAAATTCGATGAGTTTGTGCAGAAATGGTATGACCTTGGAGGCGACAAGGTTACTGAATATGCAAACAAAATTTTAAAGTAGCTAGAAAAATACAATAGTATCATCAGGCAGGATGTTCCTGCCTGATGATAGATTCCAATCAAGAGACGATACAAAGTATGAGTATGAAATTGACAGCGGAAATATATCGAAGAAAGGTTTATGGTGGCTTACTCGGGAAATGTGCCGGAGTACGACTGGGTGCACCAGTGGAACCGACCATCTGGAGTTATGAACGAATTAGGGAGACATACGGTGAAATCACTGATTATGTGAAGGATTTCAAGAATTTTGCCGCGGATGACGATGTAAATGGGCCGATGTTTTTCATACGAGCACTTCTTGATCATGAAGGTGCATTGACTGCTCAGGCTGTAGGCAGAACCTGGCTTGATTACACTCGTGAGGGTATCGGGTTTTTCTGGTGGGGTGGCTATGGTCGAAGTACTGAGCACACTGCCTACCTTAATATCGCAGCAGGAATTCAACCCCCTGATTCAGGGAGTATGCTCGTTAATGGAAAAGCCCTTGCCGAGCAGATCGGTGGACAGATATTCATTGATTCATGGGGATGGGTATCTCCCAGCAATCCTGAACAAGCTACGAAATTTGCCCGGATGGCTGCCAGTGTCAGTCATGACGGGAATGGCATCTACGGAGGTATTTTCATTGCTGCCTGTATTTCACTCGCGTTTGAAATGAATGATGTGGAGCAGATTATCGAACAAGCCCTGAGTTATATTCCCTCAGAATCCGAATATACCAGGGTGGTCAAAGCAGTACGGGATTTTTATCACAGAGATCCTATCCAAGAACATTGGAGGGATGCGAGAGCGATGCTGGGAGCAGATTTCGGTTATGACCGCTATCCTGGAGTGTGCCACATAATCCCAAATGCAGGTGTATGCGCCCTTGCACTGTATTACGGTCAAGGGGATTTTGCACGCACCATCGAGATTGCCACGATGTGTGGCTGGGATACAGATTGCAACGCTGGTAATGTCGGAGCGATCATCGGTGTCATGAATGGTCCTGAAGGTGTCCCCCTCCGCTATCGAAAGCCTATAGGTGATGTCCATGTGGCCAGCAGTATTTCTGGGGCGCTCAACATTATCAATTTGCCGAACGCTGCAACCGAACTTGCAATTCTTGGGTGTCGGCTTTCCGATGAAGAGATTCCAGAGGAATGGAAAAATGGGACATTTTCGGACGATATTATCCTCGATTTCTCTTTGCCTGGAGGAACCGCTGGACTGAGAACCAATTCAGATTTTATAGCCCCTATTGCCCGGGGAGAGGACTTTTGGAGAGAGAATGGTACCGCTGTTGTACTAGATCGACTTGTCCGTGGCGATACAGCAAGGATTTTCTATAAGCCTTATTATCGTAGGGATGATTTTGATGATGAACGCTATTCTCCAACGTTCACGCCAACTGCCTATCCCGGACAGACATTGCGAATTTCAGGATATGTCGAGAAAATGAGTGGTGAACGTATTGCCCTTGCTCCGTACGTACGGGATGGCAAAAGCCAGGAAATCGTTGAATCAGCATATACATTCCTACGTGAATCCGGGGATTTTTCGTTTGACTACACGCTTCCCAATGTTCCATTTGCCATTGATGAAGTCGGATTGCTCGCTACCAATTTTGACAATGAAAAGTATCTTGGGAAATTGATCGTCACTGGGTTTGCCATTACAGGTAAGAAAGCTTTCTTTATTAACTTCTCCGATGAAATGAAGGAGTTCAAAGGACTCACTCGTTGTTCGGTATCAGGGGGTGCCTTTGAGATTGAGGATGAGAGTCTCCATGTTATCACTACGGATACAAGCGAGGTCTACAGCGGTCCTTACTACGGAACAGACTATATCTGCAAAACAACATTAGTTCCGGAATATGGAAACAGTCACCTGATTATATTCCGTGCACGGGGTGCTGCCTCAGGGTATGTTTTCGGTCTTGGAGAAAACGGAACTGCTGTTCTTTATAAACGAGATCCCAAAGCGAGTATACTTGAAAGTGTTACATTTCCATGGAAGTTTGGAGAAGAATATACCTTGGAAGTCGAGTGTAGAGGCAAAGAATTCCACTGCAGTATCAACGGAAAAGAACTAATCGTATATCGCGATGAAGAAGCTTATCCCTATGGGATGGCAGGAGTTGGTAAACTTTCAGCGGGGAGAACCAGATTTTATACCCTTTCTTATGAAGAGCTATAATTCTGAAGGCCGTAACTATATGTAATTGAAGAAATTTGCTCTTATTGCATCGGAGGGTCCAACTGGTTGTTTTCATTGTAAAAGTATACCTTCTGAAAGTGAATACAGCTATGTTCTGAATAACTATAATGGCTAGATTCCAGAACTAGCTGGGGTAGTCATACAAATGGCAGGCACATGGTTTGGTGAATATTGGGGCAACTCGGAAGCACAGAATAAATTTAATTGGTGAATGAAATGGAGAAAAAGGAATTGGGCTGTGATTAGCTCAAATAGTTGCCAAATTATCTTTGGCTGTTCTATTTCGCATCAGTGTAGGAGCCATTATAGTTCTTGTATTAGGGGCAGAAATATTGGTTGATCATGGGGTAAGCCTTTCAGTGAGCTGGTGAGTTCCCCAGATGCATATAGATGCTACGATTGCATGATCAAATGG
>QJZS01000068.1 GCA_003247345.1 Spirochaetales bacterium | reverse complement strand
TAAGGTGAAGCCTTTCAAACCTAAAGCTTGCCGTGATGATTCTTTTGAGATCTATTTGGTTGGTCTGGACAAGAAAGAAAGCTGATTGCTTTTATAGAGAACCAAAATAATGCTGGATATCTGCCAAAGCATTTTCAAGATGCTTTTTCATCATCAACGAAGCCTTTTGCTCATCATGTTCCAAAATCGCATCAAGTAGTCTTTTATGCTCTTCAATGGATGTTTGCAAACGCCCTGGGGCATGGAGACTTGCGAACCACCCTTCATTCAACGTTTTATCCATTGTTCTCATCAAAACAGCCAACGTACGATTCTTCGTGGATTTTGCAATAGCAAGGTGAAAAGCACTATCACAACCGATTGCTTTTTGCACATCACCTTTTTCCACTTCCTGCACAAACGAGTCAAAGACACTCTTCAAGGCTGCCAAATCCTTAGGCTCTGCATTTTGACAGGCCAACGCAGCCGCATGAGGTTCGATGAGGAGTCTGACTTCAAAAAGCTCCTTGAGTGTATCGGCATTCTCTACAACCCAATTCTTAACGGGTTGCAGTTGTTGCTCAGGATCACTGATAAAAACCCCTTTGCCTTGGTATACCTTTACAAACCCCGAAACCTCCAACATTCGTAGCGCCTCACGTATGGAGGAACGGCTTACTTCCAGTTTCTTTACCAACTGGTTTTCACTATAGAGCTTGTCACCTGGTTTCAAGTCTTCATTTTTGATTATGTCTTTTATCGCATCGGTCACCATGATCGATACGCGTTCTTTTTTCTGAGATTGCATAGGGGTATCCTACCGTGAAGTTATCAACTCTGCAAGACAAAGTACTATTGGCATTCAAAGAAGGTATCCTCTATACTGACGATATGAAACAGCGCATAGAACTGGTAGTGATAGACGGACAGGGGGGGAGCCTTGGTAAAGCCCTTGTCGAAGCAATCAAATTAAAATACCCCGACTCCTATATATTGGGGATTGGCACGAATAGTATGGCTGCCAGTGCTATGCTTAAAAGCGGTGCCGATTCCATTGCTACAGGTGAAAATCCGGTTATCGTTGCTTGCAGAAACGCACACGTAATTCTCGGGCCCTTGGGTATCCTGACCGCCGATTCCCTACACGGGGAGATCACCCCAAACATGGCAGTGGCAATCGGGCAAAGCAAAGCCCACAAAATTCTGATTCCGATAAGCAAATGCAATGTTTCCATCGTGGGAGTTCAAATGCAAACTCTCTCAAATTTGATTGACCTCACCATGGAAGAATTGGGGCAATTCCTCTCAGATTCTGAGCTTTCTTGACACCAAGAAACAAGAACTATACAATAGCTACCAACATGTCTCATGAAGGGACACAGACATAACGAATTATGTATATAGGAAAGCCATGAAGGCAAAAAAGCATACTACTTTTTTACCTTTACGGCTTTCCTTTTTTATGGAGTAAATCTTGGAACGTTACAAACAACCACTAGGCGATAACCATACATTGGAAGTCTATAACCATGACCAGTTGATCTTTTCGGATCAAGGACATTGGCTCACCCCGCTTTTTGCCCTTGAACGATTTCTCTTGACCTATACAGGCCCTAGAGACTGCCTTTGTGCACATGATACCGCTGCAGGTAAAGCTGCAGCCTTGCTGATGGGACGTATCGGAGTTCACAAGGCTCATATCAACCTTATCAGCGACCTTGCAGTTGAATATTACGAAAGCAAGGGAATAGAGATTTCCTACGAAAACAGAATAGAACGACTGCAATGCAAAACTGAAGAGTTGCTTGGTAAAATGGATGACGTTGACCAAATGTATAGGATGCTCCGTCAGCGGGCGCGCCTGGTCAGAGGAGTTGCTCTCTCTGTAGATAATGTATCGTTCTCTTACCCAGAAGGTCCGAAAATTCTGGACAACCTTAGTTTTCATCTTTCCGAGGGTGAGCAATTACTCATTCAGGGAGATAATGGAATGGGAAAAACCACACTGCTCTCCCTCCTTCTTGGAAAGTTGAAACCTACATCAGGTTCTATTCTCATCGGAGACAAAACAGTGGATCAACTGGAAAAAAGAACAATCGGATACATCAAGCAACAACAGAATGAGCAACAATTCCCTGTGTCTGCACGCGAAGTTGTCAGTATGGCTGTTGATCCCAGCTTGAACAGTGAAGATCGTCAATGGGAAATAGACACTGCGCTCAGAAGAACAGGAATCCAAGATCTTGCAGACAGGAACTTCTTTACCCTCAGTGGTGGGGAACGACAGAAAGTATCGCTTTCCAGAACGTTATGCCAGAAAGCAAAACTGTTGTTACTTGATGAACCCACATCATTCTTAGATGCAAAAAGCCGCAAAACATTAGTTGATGTGCTGCATTCTTTGACTGTCGGTGAGATGCCTACCATAATAATCGTCACCCATGACAAAGAGCTTGAAAAAGATCTTGGTTGGCCTACCTTGTTCCTTGGAGAGAAGCATGACTGATTTCCTCTTCGCCTTGAGTTTACCACCTGTTGCCAAAGGTCTGGCAGCCATGATCATTGCGGGGCTCTGTTTCCCTGCTAGCGGAGTCATGGTGCTACGTCTTGATCTTGTACCCATGCGATACATGCTTATGCATGGAGTAATCTTAGGGGGAGCTCTATCCTTGGCATTTTCCCTGCCCATGCTCCCTATCAGTATTTTGCTGAATATCCTATTGGTATTGGGCATGATGTACCTGGCAACCGATACACGTCACGGATTCGGTCTGGCGAGCGCTGCAGGAATGGTTTTTACCATGGCTGCCGCATCGTTGGTAATGCACGTTTGGGATGTACCTGCAAAAGATACACTTCAGCTCCTTTGGGGCAGTCCTTTTGCACTCTCCATCTCTGACATCTCACTTTTAGCTGTATTGGCTTTGGTATTGTTGGCATACCTTACGATAAACTTCAGGACTGTCAGTGCCATTTTCTTTGATCAAGAAATAGCTCAATCCTTGGGCATGCAGGTCAAATTCCATTACACAAGCATGGTACTGGTCATCGCATTGGTCATTGCACTTGCCATGAAATTGTTGGGAGCGTTGCTCATTGATGCATTGCTAATTCTCCCAGTTCTGGTTGCCGGTAAATATGCGACCAGCTTGAAAAAACTTCTCGTGAGCTCCTGCCTCATTGGAGCGTTTGTATCTACGTTCGGATTTTTAACTGCAATTGCAACAGATCTCCCTCCTAGTGGAACTATTGCTTTGCTCTCTGCTCTGTTATTTCTTATACCTACATCAAAGAAAAAAGGAATTCACACATGAAAAAGAAAATTGCCCTTGTCTTGATGCTTTTGGCATCATTTGCTCTATTTGCGGAAGGAGCACCGGAAGAAGCTGCGTCTAGCGCTTCACGCCCAGCATCCATCGTTGCATCTACAAGCTGGACTGCTGCTTTTGCAGATCTTGGAGGTCTTGATGATATCACGTTCATTGCCCCGGCAACACTCGTGCATCCGCCTGAGTATGAGATTACCGTCAGTGATGTTGTACGCATCAATTATGCTGATTATTTTATCTATGCCGGATACGAAAGAATGATGCAAAACATGAGTGAAGCAATCCGAAAAGACGCAGATACCATGATACAGATCACCACCACCAATGATATAAAAAATGTGCAGGAACAAGCTGCAAAGCTTGCCGCTCTCAAAGGAACACAGAAAGTCAGCGAAGAACGAGTAGCAAGCTATGTGGCCACAGTAGAGAAAGGTAAAGCAGCTGTGCAAGCTGCAGGCTTGGATAAGGTGAAGGTATACTGCCATGCAATGCAAGTTTACCTTGCAAAGGATCTGGGACTCCAGATTGCAGGAACCTTTGGACCCGGACCTGTCACGGCTTCTCAGATAGCTGATGTGGCTCAAGGTGATTATGCAATCATCATCGACAATGTCCACAACCCGATTGCAGATCCTTTGAAGGAAGTCTCTCCTTCCTCAAAACTTGTGATTTGGCGCAATTTCCCTGAGGCAACAGGAAGAGGAAGCCTTGAGAAGATGGTACAACAGAATATTGACGCTCTGCTTCAATAATATATCTACCCTGCTTAAGAGAGAGCCACCGAATCCGGTGGCTCTCAATTGTCTAGTTGTAATATTTTCCGTAATTCTCTTTCAAGAAGGCGACGGTTCTTTTAGCAGCTGTGTCTGGGTCTGGGTACGGCAGAATCTCTGCGGTAGTCCAATCATTATAACCAATGGCGGTAAGGGCGGAGAAAATCTCATCCCAGTCCATATGACCATCACCAGGCGCATACCGGTTGGTATCGGCAAAATGTACGTAACGGACATATTCCTTATTTCTGATGAAACTGTCTCCGATATGATCATCTTCGATGTTCATATGGAACACATCAGGCATCATGACAAAATTCTTACGGTTGACCTTTTTCAGAAGAGCCACGCATTCATCAAGGTTATTGATGAAGTCAATCTCATAGCGGTTCACAGGTTCCAGAATCAGATCGACACCTCGCTTTTCTGCATGATCGGCAACTTTATGAGCCATATCCAAGAAGAGGTCCTCAACAAGCTTGATATCACGACCGGCAATAGGGCCACGGGTGCGCCCGATATTTACCAAGCCGCCGAAATCAGAAGCTAGATCAATAAAATCACAGAAGTTTTGGTACAATTCCTTACGGTTGTCTTTATTCTCATCGGTGAAGTAGAGATTCCTTGCAGCAAAAACCTGACCGCTTGAAATTGCGCTTACTTCAAGACTGTTGTCAGTAAGCCATTGGCGAAGTTCAGTTTTGGACACTTCATCAGGTGTCTTCAGTGCTAATTCAACCCCATCAAACCCAAGTGCATGAGCTTTGATGATTGACTCTTTTACGCCCCGAAAGACTACAAAAGCATTAGGCATTGCCTCTTTTCCGGCAATGGCGACAGATAATTTCATTGCAAACTCCTTTTTTTGGAGAAACAGGGTACCAAAAGGCACCCTGTTTTCCGTTTTTGTGGTTACATTTCCTTGATCAAGGAGAGGTCACCACAAGCCGCTGCACGAAGCAAGGGCTCCATATACGCATCAACATCAGCACTGGTCATAGGAACAGGCATGTTCTTCAGCTTCATCTCAAGCTGAGGGTCTTTTGCTGCAGAGAGAGCTCTGGTGATATGGACCTCACTGCTGAATCCCTTCAGGTCTTCAAGCTTGGAAGGAGCATTGATAGATTTGCTGAATGCAATCATGGACTCTGCTACAGCAACTGCCAATTCCCTACCCTCAAGCTTCTCAACAGAAGGGCCAAAACCGAAGCTGGAGAAAATTCCACCGACGACTTTCAGCTGTTTCTGGATAGCCTTGGAATAAAGAACTGCATAGTAAGGGTTCATGATACCGCAAGCAGTTCCATGGCTGACAACATCAACGAGGGAGAAGCTTGTGAGGTGAGCACCACTGGTTCCTCCGATCATGATGGCATATCCACCAAGGTCGGTAGCAAGACCGATAGCTTCACGAGCCTTTACATTCTTTGGATCTGCCACGAGAACCTTTGCATACTCAGCAACCAAACTGATTGCACATACGGCAAGTTCCCCTGTCTTTTCGTAGGTCTCAGGCTTTGCACCGCAGAATACCTCGAAGGTGTGTGCAATGGCATCAAGAGCACCATCGATTGTTACGCTGATTGGCATGGAGACAGTAGTCTCATAGTCGAACAAGCCTACGGTAGGAACCACAGCCTCATCAACGATAAGCTTCTTCTGCCCAACGACAGGATCGGTGATGTTGGAATACTTGGTCAGGTGTGCACCGCTGGAAGCACTGGTCTGTACTGCGATAACAGGAAGCAAGGTGCTCTTGGTATCAGCGAGTGCCTTGGTGACCACACTGGTACCAAAGTAATGATCAATCTCAGGAGTTACCTTTGCACCGAGGGTTGCAAGAGCGTTTGCTGCCTTCACTGCGTCAATTGCAGAACCACCGCCAATGACGACGATACAATCGGGTTTGGTGTGCAGAATGTAGGATTCCAAGCGATACACGTCTTCACGTGGAGCATTGGGTTTTGCATCGGGGGCAATCACGCCACCTGCAAGCTCAACACCTGCAGCAGCAAGATAGGAAACTACACGGTCTGCAACAGGCTTCATATAGGTATAGTTACTGACAACCAGCGCTTTCTTGCCGAATTTGGCAGCAAGAGGGCCTACCTGATCAAGTACGCCCAAGCCGTGGACATACGATTCGCCTTTCCACTCATTGAGCAACTCATAAGCTTTTTTCATTTGATCCATTTTTGATTCTCCTATTTGCAGAGTTCTTTCGCACGGAGGGCGATATTTTCTGCACTAATTCCATACTTAGCCAAAAGAGGTACATACGCACCGGTCTCAGTAAATTTGTCCTCAATCCCTATAGCATCAAATTTACAAGAAATTCCCTGCTTCATAAAGGCTTCACTCACACTACTTGCGAAACCTCCTGCAAGAACATGCTCCTCAACACAGAGCAACTTCCCTGTCTTTGCCACACTTGCCTTCAAGGTATCCACATCCAAAGGCTTTACTACAGGAACGCTGAGCACTTCTGCCTTAATTCCGTCTTTAGCAAGGAGAGCGGCAGCTTCATTAGCAAAGCTTGCAGTGATACCGTTAGCAGCAATGGTAACATCAGTTCCTTCTGCGGAACAAACTGTTCCGATAGACTCGGCTACAGGGAGGTCAGGCATTGCGTTACGATTGAGTCTGATATACACCGGACCGGTCTGCTTCAGAGCATACTCCAAAGCTTGTTCAGCCTGCTTTGCATCAGCGGGAACAAGAACCTGCATATTAGGCAGTGCTCTCATGATGGCAATATCGGTGATAGCCTGGTGGCTTGCACCGTCAAATGAGTCAGAAAGCCCGCCGTATGCACCGGCAATGATGACAGGCAGATTATTGTAACAAATGGTATTGCGAATCTGATCGGTTGCTTTCAAAGCAAGGAAGATTGCAAACGCATTCACAACAGGATGATAGCCTGCAGTAGCCATACCAGCAGCAATATCAACCATGTTAGCTTCTGCTACACCAACATTATAGAATCTATCGGGAAAAGCTTTCCCAAAATAAGCACTTTTGGTAGAGGAAGAAACATCAGCATCCAATACTACCAGTTCGGGATGGGTCGCACCCAATTCGGCAAGCTTCTTGCCAAAGGCATCTCTCATGGCATCGCTCATAGTGCAGCCTCCTTCTTCTCAATATCAGCATTCAATTCAACAATACCCTTGGCAAAGGAATCATCATCAATCACTGCACCATGCCAGGTATTCTTTCCTTCAGTGAAGGAAACACCCTTACCCTTGATCGTGTCATAGACGACAGCCTTAGGCCAAGCGCCTTCACTATCCATCCAAGCAAACGAGTCAAGCACATCTTCAGTATTGTTACCGTCATAGGCTTTGGGGCAAACATTCCAACCGAAAGCCTTGAGCTTTTCAGCCAAAGGACCGAGTGGCATGATCTGGTCTTCTGTTCCGTCCAACTGAACTTTGTTGTAGTCGATCATCAGAACAAAATTCTCAGGCTTGAACTTTGCAGCACTCATCAGTGCTTCCCAGCTCTGGCCTTCATTCAAACAGCCTTCACCCGTGATTACATAGGTCCAGAAGTTCTTCTTGCTCTGCTTGGCGGCCAAAGCCATACCAAGACCAATGGAAATTCCATGACCAAGAGCACCGGTAGACATATCAACACCAGGAACTTCTTTCATGCAAGGGTGACCTTGAAGATGACTACCCAACGTACGGAAGCTAGGAAGGTCCTCTACAGGGAAATACCCACGGTGAGAAAGCATGGTGTACAAATTAACCGAAGCATGGCCTTTGGAAAGGATGAGGCGGTCACGATCTTCCCATTTGGGATCATCAGCTTTGATGTTAAGTCGATTGAAATAAAGACAAGTGGTCAATTCTGCACTGGAAGCGGCACCACCCCAGTGTCCTGTACCTCTCTGATGGAGGACGTCAAACATCACACTTCTGAAATATGCTGCCAGCAAGGCAAGTTCCTTCGCATTGAACTTGCGATCGGGCTGACTAAGCAACTCCTTGACAGTTGTATTCATCTAGGAAACTCCTTCTAAAAGCAGAAACAAGTGAGGATATTTCTCATTCTTTTAATCTGCATTGTGTACTGTATACAATATTGATACCATGCGGAGCAAAACTTGTCAAATAGATTCTTGTACATATTTTTTATTTCTTTCAAATTTTTTAGAAACTACCGCATTAAAGCGATTAAATTGATGTTTTGCAAATATTTTTCTTAGTTTAGTCTATTCTATGTTGCACAATGTGTTTTTTGTACACAATTAACATTGACGAACAAGAATTTTCCTTTTACAGTATAGATATAGGAATTGGGGGTATAACAGATGCCTAAATGTATACAAAATAGCCTTTCTGACCAAGTTTACAATATGCTCAAGGATCAAATCCTGAGCGGACAGCTCAGAGGCGGGATGAAAATTCCCGAAGAATCCCTTGCTGAGCAATTTGGAGTTTCCAGAACTCCCATCAGAGAAGCTATAAGAAGACTTTCCGAATATGGACTTGTCACGATCAAGCCGAGAAGTCATGCTATCGTCTCAATCATCAGCCCGGAAGAGGCCAGTGATATTGCCAAAGTCAGAGTGACTTTGGAACAACTTGCAATTGATTCAATCGATGAAAAAGCCTATTCTGATAACGTTAAAGAGCTTTCACGCTATGCTGCTGACTGCCAATATGCAATGGGTATTGGCGATCGAGCAACCGTTTTTGAACAGGACAGCCTATTCCATCTTGCCTTGGTAAAAGCAAGCCACAATAGCGCCTTGATTAATATCTGCGAACGTCTTGATGCAAAAATCCAGCAATTGCGTATTGCCCAAGATCTTCCTGAGGATGAACTCTCTTATTATCTTGGACAACATGCACAGATGATGTCGATGCTGAAAAACGGTGAGAAGGAAGCGTGCAAACGGATGTTGTACGAACATATCACCCACGACCTTACCAGTCATATGGACAAGGATAATACATGACCAAACAAGATATCATCATTACTTATGGATCTGATGCAATGAAGATGACCCGCGCATTGCTGGACAAAATCGACATTGAATCACTTATTCCCAACAAGCAAGCTTCTATTGCGCTTAAGCCAAATCTGGTTGTGGCTGTTACCGCTGACAGCGGTGCCACCACTCACCCTGAGATTGTGATTGCTATCATCGAATATTTGCAAGCAAAGGGTTATCGTGATATCTCGATTGTTGAAAGCGCATGGGTAGGAGATTCTACCAAAGAAGGCTTCAGGGTAAACGGCTACAACCAGATCAGCGGTCGCTACAAAGTACCCCTTGTTGATGTAAAAGATGATTCTTATACCAAGAAAACCGTGAGCGGCATCACGATGGACGTGAGCGACACCATTTTGGAGACAGACTTCCTGATCAGCCTGCCTGTCTTAAAGGGACATTGCCAGACCGCCATGACTTGTGCGCTCAAGAACATGAAAGGCTGTCTCTCTGATCGCAGCAAACGCCTGTTCCACTCACTCGGACTGAATCGTCCCATCGCAGCATTGAACGCCGTCCGCTGTGCGGACTTGGTTATTGTCGACAGCCTTAATGGCGACCTCGATTTCGAGGAAGGCGGAAACCCAGTACAAACCAATCGGATGTTTGCTTGTATGGACAGCGTATTATGCGACAGTTATGGGGCATCCTTGATGGGTTTTGAACTTGAAGACCTCCCCTACATCCAGCTTGCCGAGGACCTTGGTGTTGGTGAAAGTGATTTGACTACTGCCAACATCATCCAACTCAATGAACCAAGCGAGGAACCGGTAGCAAGGCCGACCGGAAGAGCCAACTATCTGGGTCGCCATACGGAACCTCAAAGTGCCTGTTCAGCTTGCTACGGCAATTTGGTTCATGCGCTCAAGCGTCTTGATGAGGTCAATCGCCTCAAGAACGTGAAACAAAACATCTGTATCGGCCAGGGCTACAAAGGAGTCACTGATCCTTCCAAAGTAGGTGTGGGCATTTGCACCAGAGGCTTGGGTAAATCACTTCCAGGCTGTCCTCCCAAAGCTATCGATATGATTAAATTCATCAAAGAGTTGGACAAGTAACTCATCTTTGACACCATAAACAGAAAAGAGAAGAGTCACAGTTTATTTGACTGTGACTCTTTCCTTTTGTTCATCCTATATCGTTAAAAATAGAACTCTATATATGATGGCAACTGGCAAAATGCCTTGGAGATACTTCTCTCATTTCTGGCGTTTCTTCCATACAAATTGAGGTTTTCTTTGGACATCTTGGATGAAAAGGACACCCCTTGGGTTTATTCAAAGGACTAGGAATCTCTCCTATGGACTTCACCTTAACAGGTTTCAATGATTCTTCTTCGTCACTTACAACTGGAACTGAAGCTAAAAGCATCTGCGTATACGGATGTTTTGGATTCTTAAAAAACTCCGGGGTATCAGCATATTCGCATATGTTACCTAAATACATAACAGCCAATCTATCGCACATATTACGAACAAGACACAGGTTGTGAGTAATGAACAGGTAGGATAGTTTTTGAGACTTTTGCAATTCAATCAGTCTGTTTGTAATTTTTGCCTGCATGGAAACATCCAAAGCGGACGTTGGTTCATCAAGGACAATGAACTTAGGATGTGCAGCAAGAGCCCTAGCTACACAGACCAGCTGTTTTTCCCCGCCACCTATGGCTCTGGGAAATTTCTCAAGGTATTCCAGTGGCAAGCCAACCTTTGTTAAAACACTTTGCACTCTCTCATCTATTTCTTTACGGCTAAGTCTCTTGCCAGCATATAACTCAATAGGAACAGAGAGAATTTCCCGAATAGTTTTGCGCGGATTCAAAGAACCACCCGGATCCTGAAAAACAAGTTGTATATTACGTTTAAGATCAGCACTTCTATGCTTGCTCGATTTGGAAATATCTTCATCAAAAAAAGTGATTGTACCACTAGTTGGCTTATAGGAGCCGACAATCATTGACCCGATCGTCGATTTACCGGACCCAGATTCTCCGACTAATCCGAAATTTTCTCCCTGCTTAATTTCAAAATTCACCCCATCAACGGCAATAAGATTACCAAATTTGGTTTTGAATTCCTTGCGCAAGTTATTTACTTTTATAATGCTTTCATTACTCATCATTATTATCCTCTGCACTATGTAAGACTTGAGACAACGGGCTTTTCACTTACCTCTAGATTATGACAGGAAACGAAGCGATCAACAGAACCTTCCATTTTCTCTAATACTGGTGCTTGCTCTCTGCAGATTTGGGTAGCTCTAGGACAACGAGGAGCAAACCGGCACCCTTTAGGGGGATTCAGATAACTGGGAATGTCCCCTGCTATTCCATCAGCAATTCCATTTCCTGTAAGTTTAGGCGTTGCATCAATCAAACCAATCGTATAGGGGTGATGTGGATTATCAAAAATATCCTTGGTAAGACCACTTTCGACTATCTGCCCTGCATACATGACATATAGGCGGTCTGTAATTTTTCTCACAGTTCCTAAAGCGTGACTTACAAGTATTAAGGATTTCTTTTCTTTCTTAACCAAATCATCGATCAGCTCAAGAATCTGCTCTTCAATCGTTACATCAAGGGCCGTTGTCGGTTCATCAGCAATAATGATTTTTGTATTTTTCATTAATGCCATGGATATGCAAACCCTCTGTCTCATACCACCGGATAATTGAATCGGATAGCTATCCAAAACCCTCTCTGGAGCAGGCATAGAGACAGATTTCAAAGCTCTCATCATCATCTCATGATAAAAACCTTTCGATTTCTTAGGAAATTGACTCTTCAGGATATCCAACATTTGGGTCTGAATTTTCAACGTCGGGTTCAAAGAAGTGGATGGATCCTGGAAGATCATAGATACATTTTTTCGAACATTCTTCTTCCCGCGTATGCCATCGATAGAAAGGCCACAAACTTTCAGTTCCTTTTTATTTACGATGGCAGGGGTATTGCCCAGAATTGCAGCACTGGCTTTCAGGACAGTAGTTTTACCGCTTCCAGTTTCACCTACCAAACCAACTCTCTCTCCTTCTTGGACATACAGAGAGAGATCCGGGATAACATCCAATACGCCTTCATATACTTTATATTTGACGCTTAGGTCATTTATTTCTAGTACATTCTGTCCCATTTATTTATCCTCAACCGACAATACATCAGTCAAACCATCGCCCAGCAAATTGAAGCCCATGACAATGACTACAACTGCAAGAGCAGGCATGACCGTCAACCACCAAAATTCAGGAAGATATGCAATTCCTTCTGATACCATGGAGCCAAGAGAAGGAGTAGGAGGCTGAACGCCCAACCCAACATAGCTCATACTGGATGCAACTAAAATGATACTTCCTGTATCCAACGTCATTTTGGTTAAGATCGATGACGTAATATTAGGAAGCATTTCGCGGATAATAATTTTCATCATTTTGACACCCGCTAATTCTGTATATACGATGAATAGCTCATTTGACAGGGACGTCACCAAATTATACGTAATTCTCGTGTACCAAGGCCACCATGCTACAGCTATACCTATTGCTGCAAAGAAATAGTTATTCGAAAACATGGTACATACAACCATAGCCAAGATCAGCGGGGGAATAGACATGAACAATTCAGTTATTCTGCTTATCAGAAGATCTATAAGAGTACCTTTATAATATCCTGCAACAAGACCAAGTAGCACTCCAATGGTGACTGAGATAGCCAGTACCATTATGGCAATTCCCATTGATGGCCGTAAGCCTATGATAATTCTGCTAAATAAATCTCGGCCATATTCATCGGTTCCAGCCCAATTTTTTAAGGTTGGTTTTGAAAATGCATTCATTATATCAACATGAAGCCCGGCATCCTCTGGGTGGGGCGCTAGAGTCTTTGCGAAAATGGTCACAAAAATAACAACTGCTACAATGATTAGCCCTATGATATTCATAGGATTTCTGGAAAATTTATACCAATTTCTTTTAAACTGTTCGATTCTGGAATTTTTGTTTGTCTTATCAGAATCAAGTTTTTGAAGATACGCTGCTAACATAAATTACTCTGCCCCCTTCAGTCTTATTCGTGGGTCTAGTGCAACAACGCCAATATCTATACATAGATTTACAACGGCAAAAATTACGCCAAAGATAAATGTGACAGCAACTATTCCATAAGGATCTTTGTTTAATATTACGTTTAGACTGTATTGAGAAAATCCGTTTATTCGGAACATACTTTCTATAATAAATGCATTTCCAAGCAGAGATGCAACTTGCAATCCATATACAGTCAAGGTTGGTATGAAGGAAGGTTTCATCAAGTGCTTGAAGATAAGTTTTGACTTACTCACACCTGCAACCTCGGCAAATGCAATAAAATCAGCGTTTACGTTTTCTACCATAGCAGAACGGTGAATTCTCGCTTGATAGGCTATACTGCCAATTGCAAGACTTAAGCAGGGCAGAAAATAACTTTGCAGGACTTTAATAAATAAACTGAAATTGCCCATCAACAGGGCATCAATACTAAGCATTCCTGTTCGAACATTTTCGGGGGAAAATCGAGGAAGTCCGCCAATGGGAAACCATTTGAGCAGATAGGAAAAAATTAAGAGAAACAAAACTCCGAATGCATAGGGAGGGGTAACAACCCCAAGATAGGTTAAAAACCTAATGACGTTATCAATCCAAGTATTTCTGAAAACAGCAGAAATAGTACCAAATAACACACCAAAAACAAGGATCATCAAAGCAGACAGAAAGCACAGCTCTAAGCTTCTGGGCAAATATTCCTTGATATCCAAGGAGACAGGCCTACTTGTCAACAAGGATTTTCCAAAATCACCTTGGGTCACAACATTCTTTAGCCAGTGGCCATATTGGACGACCAGAGGTCTATCCAGATACAGTTCATGTGTCATTCTATTGACACTTTCTTCGGAAGCCAAAGGCCCAAGGGTACTTTTAACAGGATCTCCAGGGATTAAGCGTATAAATGAGAAAACTATAAATGATAAAACCAGCAATATAATGAGTATGTGAATAAACCGTTTGAAAACGTAGATTAATCCCTCTTTCATAGGCCCTCTTCTCTTTGCATAACAAAAAAATAAATTTTGGAATAAGCTTCAGGATAATATAAAGTATTATCCTGAAGCTATTAGGAAATCTTACACAGATTATTTCATCATGAAATCAGCGTAATAGTAGTTGTACTCTTCCAAAACATGAACGGAACCTTCACCAGCTGGCCAGCTGAATACTGACGTATTCCAAATTGGCTTTACAGCACCCACAAAGGTATTGATTGTAGGCACAACATCAGTGGTGAGATACTTCTGGATCTCTGCATACTTTGCAAGACGGGCATCATTATCAACAGTTGCCAGAGAATCTGCGATCATAGCATCAAGCTTATCATCCAAAATCCATTCGTTCTGGTTGAAAGTTCCTGCGGTCATTGACGAGAACTTAACTTCCAACAAGGAACCAGCTTCAGGATAGGATGCATTTGAGTTCGCGTTTGTAATAGAAGGACTTGTCTCGACAGTTGCAGCATTGTCACAGAACAATACCCAAGGAACTTCACTGATCTTAACAGTGAACCCTACTGCTTCGAGTTCAGAACCCAAAAGCATTGCCAGCTTTCCTGTGTCGCCGTTACCCTGGATATAAGCAATTTCTACTGGGTAATCAGCAAGGTTATTTGCATAGCTTGATAATGCAATTTCCTTTTTGGCATCTTCTTCACTATACGGATAGGTAGTGACGTCATCGGTAGCTCCCCAGAAAGAACTAGGAATAGGACTATCTGACAATTCCATTCCACCATAGATGGCAGACATAGCGTTTCTATCACAAGCATAGGAAATAGCTTTTCTGATATGAAGATCATCGGTAGGTGCTTTTTTGGTATTCATCATGAAATAATTCATACCAGTTTCTGCAATACTGGTTGTGGCAAATTCAGGATTTGTCAGCAAACTTTTCAGTGTAGTAGAAACCTGGCGACCATGGAGCAAATCGACTTCTCCAGAATTCAGGAGCATTTTACTGGTAGCAGCATCCAAGAGTCCGGTAATTTCGACTGACTTTGGAGCTTTATCATTGATCGCACCCCAATAGTTACTGTTTTCCGTTAAATATACGGAATCATTTACATTAAACGTACTGATATAATAAGGACCTGATCCAGCGGAATGATTGAGAAGATAGGTTGTGCCGTAATCTCCATTCTCACCATAGTTACCGTCTAATTGATTTGCTTTCAGTAAGGTTGAATTGACAATTCTCAATTTAATTAACGAGCTAATAAATGGTCCAAAGGACTTCTTTAAATTAAAAACAACAGTTGTGTCGTCTACGACATCTACAGAAGCTATAACATCCTTGAAGATATAGGAAAAGCCTTCACCTATAGCAATGAGACGGTCAACACTGTACTTGACATCATTAGCAGTCATCGGAGTTCCGTCACTGAATTTGACGTCATCTCTTAGCGTGAAAGTCCACTTCAAACCATCATTATCGGATGTCCAACTTGTTGCCAAAAGAGGCTCGGCATCACCTGTGGTTGCATTAGGATAAACCAGAGTTTCGTAAATATTGACGAAAATCAAATCGTCATTCTCTCCACTGCCTTTTGCAGGATCACACGTGTCAGGAATGGCTGTTTGTGTTGTTCGAAGAGTATCTCTGACTGTTTTTTCAGCACTGACAGGAGCCTCAGTTGCTACTGCTGCCTGAGTCTTCTCCCCTGTTTCCTGAGTTTTATTCCCAGAACATCCAACCAATCCCATTAGAGCCATAAGGCAAACCGTCAAAAAGATCCATTTCTTTTTCATACTTTCCCCTACTTTAAGCTAGATTCTCTTCTAACTTTTTTATTTGCAAGATATTACATCTTTTGCATTCTTTTAAAATATGCTCTTTTTGTCTTCAGTATTCTTCAGTGTTTTCAGTGTTCTTCAGTATTGTGTTTTTCAGCGTTCTTCAGTGTTTCGAGAAAAGATATCTTCAGCAAATCCCCTTATATACATATCATAATTAGTTTTACATACAACTAATTATTGCTATTTTCTTGTAAAATCTATTAATGCTTTTGCAATTTTCTCCAAAACCTCTTTTGCTTTGAATCTATCGCCAAGACATCCATGAATGATTCTCAAATACCCATTACCCTCGGTGCCATAATTAATACCATCATTTACAGCAACCCCAGCTTCATGGATCAAGTACTCTGTGATTTCTGCGGAATTGCCTAATCCTGACACATTTATCCAACTAAAAAAACCCGATTCAGACATTTTTAGTTTAATTCCTGGAACTTTTGAAAAGACTTCAAAGGCATCTTGGCGACGTAGATTGAATTCTTCATAATAGGCATCCATAAATGAATCATCCTTGAATGCAGCTATAGCTCCAATTTGAGCCGCCGTATTTGTCGCTCCGATCACACCCACGGCTGCACCGTAATACAGATCCATCAACGTATCACACGCAACTACATAACCAACTCGAAAACCAGAGAGCCCCATGCCTTTTGAAATTGAAAAAACGGTAACAGTCCGTTCCCACATGCCAGGCAAAGCCGCCGGGGTAACAAAATCGATATCATCGTAAACCATATCTTCAAAAGCTTGGTCAACAACCAAGAACAGATCATGCTTGATTACGAATTCAGCAAGCTTCTGTAGATTCTCTTTACGGAACACTGTTGTCGTAGGATTGTTTGGATGAGTAAGAAGTACTAATTTGGTCTTTTCAGTAACTTTTTCTTCAAGTTCTTGAAAATTTAACTGATACCCTTCTTCCTCCTTTAAAGCAAAAGGAACCACCTTGGCGCCCAAAAGCTTTGGATCTAAGAAATTGTTAGGATAACTAGGATCAGGAACCAATACTTCGTCCCCAGCGTTAAGCAAGGGCATCATGGAAAAAAACAAACCGGAATCAGACCCAGGAGTAATGAGAACATTACGTTTGGGATCAATATCCAACGAATTCTTAACTTTGCATTTCTTAGCGATTTCTTCTCTTAACTCAAGGGATCCAATGGGCATTGTATAGTGGGAAGGAAATCCCGTTTTATATGCTTCTGTAACAACATTGATGATATTTTCAGGAATTGAAGGATCTGGATAAAACGGATCAGCCCAGCCCATCAAAGTTACGTTACCGCTTTCCATTGATGCAAACCCGTCACCAACGTCGGCTTTTGTAACTTTAGTAAACAGGCCACCTTCTACACCTGCAAATCTATCTGATAGCTTATCAGCAATACCCATTGCTCTGCACCTCGTTTTAAAGAACTGCAATCGCTTCGATTTCTACATCAGCACCTTTCGGTAACGCAGACACTTCTATCACAAACCTGGCGGGAGGTTCTTCCGTAAAAAATGAAGAGTAGATCTTATTAATTACGGCAAATTGACTCATATCCCTTATATAGAGGCCACATTTGACAATATCCTTTGCCGTAGCACCGGCTTCTTCAACAATGGCCATGATATTCTTCATTGATTGTGTGACCTGTAACTCGAGAGTTTCAGGAATTTCAGAAGTTTCAGGATTAATGGGCAATTGGCCAGAAATATACAATGTATTATTCCCAATAGTTGCTTGAGAATACGGTCCCACTGCAGCGGGTGCTTTAGTTGTATTAATAATTGTTTTCATTTTTCCAACCTCGATATTTTTAAAATATAATTCAGAAAGCTGTATATTTATACTAAACAAAAATAAATTTTATTTCATTAATCTATTAGGTCGTTTGTAATATAAAAATGTAATATAGTCAACAATAAATAAAATATTTTACAAAATATTGAATAAAATCCATATAATCATAAATTTTATAATTAATTATATATTTTAATAAATTAAATTTTAGTATTTTTGCTTTTTGCACCTAAA
>QJZS01000079.1 GCA_003247345.1 Spirochaetales bacterium | reverse complement strand
CTCCTTGTTTGAAACAAGGAGGTTTGGTTTTTAGCCAGAATGGACTAAGGCCTAGCGCTCGATCACATTGTGTGACATTTCGGCAAGCCTTGATATAGTCCCATTAATAATTGAGCACAAAGGCATAGACCGAGCCTGCATTGTCACCATTCGTATTACCATCTTCAGATGCTCCGATAAAAGCTTCTGATCCATCACCGGATATAGCAACCTCATTGCCGAAATAATCGGAGGCAACAAAGTCAAAGGCCGTCAACTTTGCTGTTTCTGTAGCATTCGCCCAAGAAGCAGCATTATCGATAGAAAATATAAATGCAGCCCCTGCATCAGTTGCTACTCCCTCATCATAATGAGAAGCGCCGATAATGGCACATGTTCCGTTATCTGACAGTGCTACAGATTTTCCAAAACCATCATCCGAAGCACCAGTTGAAGAGGTCAGCTTTGCCTGCTGACTCCAACCACCATCGTTGGTGAAGATATATGCAGCCTCTGCCACGGCACTGCCTACCAAAGCGTAAGTACCATTATTGGAAATGTCTACTGACCAGCCGAATTGATCATTTGCAACTGGGTCGGAGGCATTCAGTTTTGCTGTTTCTGTATCAGTCGTTACCCAGTTGGCGGTGGAGTCAACGCTGAATATATAGGCAGAACCTGAACCAGCTTCAGTATCATCATCATAAGGGACCCCGATAATGGCATGTGTGCCGTCTCCTGACAACGCGACTGAGTATCCGAAATAATCAGATGTGGCAGGATCGGGTGCAGTCAGTTTTGCTGTTTCTACTGTATTTTTCCATCCATCTGTTGGCTTAACGAAAATATATGCAGCACCTGTATAGCTATTATTGGAATAGTCCCCGATCAGGGCAACGGTTCCATCATCTGAGAAAGCTACGGAACATCCGAAAGAATCGCCTGATGTAATACTATCGGGCGTGAGCTTCGCCAGCTTAGTCCATGCCCCTTCCGCATCTTTTGAATAGATATTAGCGTAACTGAAACTTGAACCGTTGCGCAAAGCTCCTATGAGTGCACTTGTTCCGTCTGCTGACAAGGCGACGGAATTACCAAAATAATATATATCGGATGAGTCAGAATCATCAAGCAACGTGGCAGTTTCGCCCCAAGTGCCATCAAGGTTTTTTGTAAGAATATATACTTTGTTTGATTCTAATTCTGTTCCGACGAGAGCGGTTGTTCCATCCTGTGATAAGCTGATAGAATGCCCAAAATACTCATCTGCAGTTCCTGCTGTGGCAAGGAGCTGTTCTACATATTCAACAGTGATTGTTACTGTGTCCGTAACAATATTGGTACTACCATCTGTTACGCTCAGCTCAAATTCATAATCACCTTCATCCAATTCTACGGAAACTTCAAAACTAGGGTTGGCGGTAGAAGCATCCGATAGGGTGATCTCTGCAGGGGCTGTCCATGTGTAGAATACTTCTCCGCTGGAATTGCTTACAGAGCCTGAGAGCGTTACGATTCCCAATCCAACACTCCGGTCAGTACCGGCACTGCACGAAAAGGTGGTATCAATCGCATTCGAACAACCGGAAGCCAAGAGTAAAAAAACAGAGATTACACAAAGAAACCATACTTTTTTCCTATTCATTTTAACCTCCAATAAAGTTCTTTAAGAATTATCTTTAGAGGCCCAAAAAGTAGTAGATTCAAGAAAGAACTTGAATAGTCATCTTCTCATTTGAAGACAGTATATCTTTCAAATATTCCGTAAACAAGAAATTTTTAGCGATGTTAATTTCAAAGAAAGTTGTATGTGATAGAAAACCTCCCTGCAATGCAAGGAGGTCTATTCATCTTTCATTGTGGCCGCGTGATAAACGCCAATATTACCTTTACCGCTTCGCCTGATCATACACCTCACCCAGAGCACGTGGGGGTCTGTTTGTGGAAGAAAAGAAGAGCAACAATACCAAGGTAACAATATAGGGGAGGGTGAGAACCAGGTCACCATAGGAGGATGGTAAGGCAAGCTTCTCCACTAAAACATACCCACCACTTCGGGCAAATCCAAAGAGTATGCAAGCTAGGAAGGTTGGCCCGATTTTCCATGAACCGAAGATATAAGCGGCAATAGCCAAGTAGCCGAATCCCATATAGATGTTCGGAGAGAAGGTGGTGGAGATGGAATACGCAAAACACATGCCACCCAAACCGGACAAGGCTCCGCTGACGACAACAGCCCAGAACCGAACTTTCTGTACATTGCCTCCAGCAGCGGCTACTGCATGGGGGTTATCCCCACAGGCTCTTATATGCATTCCTGTTGGAGTCTTATAGAGTAGGTAGGCCATAAATAGGGCAACGATAACGATGATTACCTCAAACGTATAAAAATCAGTGAAGACAGCTCCAATGATAGGAATCTTTGAGAGAACCGGTACGGTCACCTTCGGGAAAACTTCCAAGAGGAATTTATTAGAAGGCTGTCCAAATACAGAACTATTAATCTGGTTTGCCAAAAAGGCAGTCAACGCAACACTCAGCATGTTGATCACCACGCCGCTGATAACTTGATTTGCCTTGAATTTAATGCTCAACAGAGCATGCAGCATGGCAAGGAGTGCTCCACCAACCATGGCAAAAACCAAGGAAATGTAGATGAGTGAGCTTGGATCCCCAGTAAAAAACTTACTCAGGAGAACAAAACTCAAACCTCCGAAAAAGGCACCGAAACCCAAGAGGCCTTCCAAAGCAAGATTGATGATGCCGCTACCTTCGCTAAAGATGCCACCGATAGCAATGATAAAGAGGGGAAGTGAGAATGATAGGCCTTCGATAATGATGCTTTGCATGGTTACGCCTCCTCTATTTCTCGGCTCAGCCGGTCTGCAAGAGCCTTAAAGAAAATACCGATTGCACTGAACAGCAGCAAGATGCTGGTGATCAAGGCAGCAATTTCTCTCAGTACCTGCATGCGGGACGACATGTATGTCGTTCCTGATTGAAAAACCATTACCAACAAGGATGCGAAAAAGCTTCCTACGGCACTGACATTTCCTAATAGTGCTACTGCAATGGCATCAAATCCAAGTGAAGGAAGCACACGGGGTTGGATTGATGCACTGCTACCTAAGTAATAGGAAACTCCTGCCAAACCAGCCAAAGCTCCGCTGATCAACATGGTAAAGATCACAGCCCGTCCCACTTTGATACCGGCGTATCTACTGGCTTTACTATTGCTTCCTACCGCTTTGAGCTCAAAGCCAAAACGGGTTTTCTTAAGGATGAACCGGATAATAAAGACAGCAAGCAAGGCCAATGGGAATACCAGGTTTATTTCCATTTTCAGATTTCCCACCGGGTAATCGAACAAAGTAAGACGAGCATTCTGTCCTACTTCTACCGATTGGCGCGTTACCGGGTCGATAAATTGTGTTTGAATGAAAAAGCTGACCACATAGCTGATAATGTAGTTGAGCATGATGGCGACTACGACCTCATTCATATTAAACCGATGTTTTAAATATCCGATAAATAAGCCTATCAACGCACCAGCTGAAGCCCCGATGATAACTACCAGTACTTTTGCAAGGAAAGGATCGAGATTTGAATAGCCAACCAATATAGTGGCTATGAAACCAGAAAAGACCATGATGCCTGAAACACAGATATTGAAAATACCGCATCTGAGTGCGACAGCAACTGAGAGTGCTGCGAATATCATGGGGGTAGTGTAGTTAAGCAGACTCATGAAATCCGTAAGCTGACTTCTTTTCCCAGCATATCGAGGTTTGGGAAGAATACCAGCGCCCTGTAAAATACTCTTATACGCTTCTAAGGGATTTTTACCTAACAGCAACAACAGAATTGTACCGGCTACAAGGCTCAGGAAAATACAGAACAGCGAGATACGCAGTAATTGGTGCTTTCCTTTCCCGCAACAGCGTATGAACAATTGTTTGGCGAGATTAGTTGGTTTCAACATGCACCCCCATCATATATTCTCCGACCTGCAATTTGGTCAGGCTACTTGCCTTTCTGGTGGTCTGTACCTTGCCGTTGTACATGACCAGAATGGTATCGGCAAGTTGCATGACCTCATCAAGTTCCAAAGAGATAAGCAAAATGGCTTTTCCCTTACTACGTAAATCATCAATACGAGAATGGATTGCCTCGATCGCTCCGACATCTAAACCACGGGTGGGTTGGACGAACATGATCAGTTTTGTATTGAGCTGAATTTCACGGGCGATGATGGCTTTTTGCTGATTTCCCCCGCTCATGCTTCTGACAACCGTGTTGTTGCCGTTGCTGGTCCTGATATCAAATTCATCGATCAATTCAGTACCTAGACTTTGCATGGCTTCTTCCTGCAGTATTCCCCACTTATTGCAATAGGGGTCATTATAATACTGCTTGAGGCAGAGATTCTCTTTAAGGGAGAAATCGAGGATGAGCCCGACCGAATGTCGGTCCTCAGGAATATAGGCAATTCCCGCCTCGGTTCGTTCTCGCACCGAAGCGTGGGTAATATCTTCACCTTGTAGCAAAACACTTCCACTTTTAATAGGGATGAGCCCGGCAATGGCATCGGCAACTTCTACCTGACCATTTCCGGAAACCCCTGCAATTGCCAAGACTTCACCTTCATGGATTGAAAAACTGACTGAATCGACTAGGGTAATATGATTATGGGTAACGACACTGAGGTTTTCTACCTTCAGTACCTCGTCACCAATGGTATGTTCACTTTTGTCCAGTGTTAACGAAACTTCTCGGCCAACCATGAGGGCAGACATATGTTGGATCGAGGTGGTTGCCACAGGGAGAACATCGATAAGTTTTCCTTTGCACAGGATTGCGCAACGGTCCGCAATTTTCTTAATTTCATCAAGCTTATGGGTGATAAGGATGACGGTTTTACCCCCATCCCTGAGATTTTTAATAATAGAAAGCAGAGACTCGATTTCTTGTGGGGTCAAAAC
>QJZS01000071.1 GCA_003247345.1 Spirochaetales bacterium | reverse complement strand
CATGGCGGTGCCAAAGACTCCGGCGCCTGCAATTACGATGGTATTGTGATGGGACAAGGTGATGCTCCTTGGCCGTGTGGCCAGATCATGGTTTTGTGAGGAATGTCTGCTTCATAGAAAATGGTAGGATCTTCTGCAATGAAGCCCAGTTTCTGATAAAATCCCTCACTTCTTACTTGTGCATGGATATAGACTGGAGGAGGAGCCACGCTGAGAGCGCACCGCACCATAAGCTCTCCCAGATGAAGACCTCGGTAGGTAGAGAGAATGGCAATGCGTTCAAGCTTCGTGCCTTCCTCTGTTGCTCTTATTCTTAGTGTTCCGACTGCCTGTTCCCCATCGAGTAGCAAGAAATGGCCGCATGATGTGTCCTTTCCATCGAAATCGATGGATTCGGGGACTCCTTGTCCTTTTACAAAGACTTCACGGCGTACCTGTTGGCAAAGCAAGAGATATGTTGCGTTTGCACTAAGACCTGCTGATCCTGGTTCTAGGTAGATTACAGTCTGTTCCATTCTGTCCATAATAACGATAAGGTACACATTCAAGCAAGGGAGAATTTAAAAAACTCAATTCTGTTGCTTTATCTTTCTGAAAATATAGATTCTGGAACCGAAGTCACCAAGAACCCTAGTCATTGCATCATAACCGGTACCACCGAATTGTTGGTTCAGTTTGATACCTGCATAGGCTATCTGTTCACCTGTTACTCGGTAATGCTCCACCTCGCTGTCAAAGGTAATTGCCTTGCTGATGGTATCTTGGGCAATTCCCCCCTCAGTGATGGGAACAGGACTTATTCTATTCAGGAGATTTCCGAACATGGTGATGTCGATACGTTGTTGGCGAGGGAAGACTTCGTACATTGCCTCAAGGTCAACAGCTTCGACTCTCAGTTTGTCTGATGCTGGGTTTGCTTGGTTGAGTTTCTGGGCAAAGAGCACCAGAAGTTCACTCTTGTCGGAACTTGCTACCGCCCAGACCACTTGGTTTTCATTGCTATTTGCCAGTTTGACTCTGGTAAATGTCCCATACTGCAGCAGGGCACGGTGAGCCTTATAGAATGCAATTTGTGAGCGCACGGCATCTTTTTGGGTCTTCTTCAGTTTTGTGATATCCAACTCATATCCCAGTACTCCAAAGGCTGCAATGTTGAAGCGTGACTCCAAATCGGAGCGTCGCAACGTTTGGTGGTTGGGCGACTCGCTTACATGGCTTCCCATGGTGGATAAAGGATACCCACAACTTGTTCCTTCCTGAATGTACATGCGACTGAGTGCATCCGTATTATCACTGGTCCAGGTTTGAGGCATGTAACACAACATCCCCAGATCAAAACGATTTCCACCGCTGGCACAAGATTCAAACAGTACATTCGGAAAAGCCTGAGTGAGTTTCTCAAGCAGTTGATACAAGCCCAGCACATAGCGATGGAAGAATTCCCCATGATTATGTATTTCCGGGTTGGCACTGTACAAGTCACTGAATACTCGGTTCATATCCCACTTGATATAGTTTACGTCAGCAAGGTGCCAGACTTCGGAAAGTTGTTTGAATAGGTAATCGCGGACCTCATGACGAGTGAGATCCAGAATGTACTGGTTGCGGCCTACACTTGGGGTTCTTCCTGGGATTGCGATCACCCAGTCCTTGTGTTTTCTGAACAATTGGCTTTCGGTGCTGATCATTTCAGGCTCAACCCAGAGACCGAACATCATGCCCAATCGGTGGACTTCAAGTGAAAGATTTTCCAAGCCTGAAGGGAGCTTCTTGGGATTGACGGACCAATCACCCAAGCTTGTAGTATCGTCATTTCGTAGGCCAAACCAACCGTCATCCAAGACGAACAACTCTATGCCCATGCTTGCACTTTCCCTGGCAAGATTAAGCAATTTGTCTTCGGTGAAATTGAAATAGGTAGCTTCCCAATTGTTGATAAGTATTGGGCGTTCTCGGAATTTCCAAGAGCCTCTGACAATGTGGTTGTTGATGAAACGATGAAAATTGTCACTTGCCCCATTCATTCCATTGGGAGCATAGGTCAAGACTGCCTCAGGAGTCTGGAATCGATCTTGGGAAGGTACGTCCCAACTGAACGTTGCGCTGTTAATCCCTGTCAGAACCCTGACTTTCCCATAGGGAGAGGTTTCTACCACTTCTCTATGGTTTCCGCTGTAGATAAGGTTAATCCCGTAGGTTTCTCCATCATCCTTAGTCAGGAAGATACAAGGATTATGGTCAGCGCTGCTTACACCGGTTTTACTGTCATTTACATAAATCCCTGGTTGGATAGGCTGTTTATTCATATAGCGCTCTCGGGACCAGGAGCCGTTGAAGGTTATCAAATTCCAATTATCAACAGGCAGGTCGAGCTGTGCTGAACTCAGATTCTGGATTGTTACGCTTTTGTCGCTGTCATTGTACAATGTCGCACGACGAGTAATGACGTCACTATCCTCAAAAGCTGTATAAGTAAGAGCCAATCGCAAAGGGAGTCCTGTTTCCTTGAGTATGATCTCAAGCGTGGTACACGTTTCTTTGTCTCCATATGATTCAGGTAGCCCGCTGAACGTTCTTGGCTTGCCTGGGAGTATACGATAGCTTTTTACGATAAAGTCGAGTGTGTGCATACCTCTGCCGTATTCCAGGTCGATGAAGCTTTCTCGGTAATCACCTTTTCCCATGGTCGAATATTCCAAACAGAGATTGGTAAAGAAAAGAGTGGGGTGATCACTGTCGTAGGCTGTGCCAGTTCCAATGTTGATGGAACGTTTTTCTGCCAAGGCATCGATGCTGATTGCAGGATTTGATAAATAGCGACCGTAGTAAAGATGTTCAAGGTGTCCTGTTTCTGTGATGGCAAATAAATAGGTTGTGTGTTTTGTGGATAGGTTGAATAGTCGGTCCTTTTTCGAAATCATGGAACGGTACTCCTTGAACTTGGAAACATGCTTTGTTCTCAGTATACTGGGAATGTGAGTATTTTAATACCATGATATAACGTATTTACATGGAGAAATAGAATGGATATTCGTCGTCTGAGATTGTGGGAGAGCCGCAACGCTACGGTTTTAACCAATGACCAGATACAAGTTATGATAGAAGATCAGGGTGGCATGGTGCTTGAGCTGAGTGCACTCCTCCCCCAGGGTGGGCGCATTAATGCCCATCTATTACCATATTACCGTGGAACAGGGACTTCTGTTTTCAGTGATGAGAACGCTGAATTCTGGAGGAATAGTCCTTATCTCTACCAAAAAGCTGGTTCGTATTTCAGTTTTCCTCATTTTGGTCCTGCTTTTGAGTCCGAAAAAGGCATGCAAGAGCAAAATGGGTTTACCGCCTCTTCCTATTGGATGGTTGAGCGATATGGTACCGACCCTGAGTTCGGTGGTGTATGGTTGATGAGTATGGTGAGAAACCGTAAGGAACGCTGGATGATCAGAAAGATAGATATGCTGCTTCCAGATCAACCAGTCCACTATACTGCTACTTTTATCACAAACAATGGTACAGAACCTTTGGTGGGCAATACAACGTGGAATAATGAGATAGGATCTCCATTCCTAGAGTCAGGGTGTGTACTCAATGCAAGTGCACAGCTTTGGACTACCGGAAACGAATCCCAATTTGATGGAACTGTTTCACGGTTGAAAGCAGAGATCCAAATTGATGACTGGAAGAAAGCTCCACTTAAAAAGGGTGGTACTGCCGATCTGACTGAGGTTCCGCCTCCCTTGGGGACTACTGATTTTATTACTGGATTAGTTCCTAGGAAGGCAACCCTTGGTTGGTCGAGTATAATCAATCCACGCCAACAGATGGTGTATTTTACGTTCTTCCCGGGTCCTGCTGTCACGAAAGGAGATGAGATTGGATTGAATTTCAACAACTTCATCCTAGATTATGGTGGGAGAACCAAGACTCCATGGGCTTTATATCCATGTGGAACATGCCAACAATATTCCATTAATAGTGGATCTGGTAACAACAAGCTGTATGCTGGGTTGAAGAACACCAAAGTAGGAGAGCAACTACTTGGTGCAGACACCACTGTCTTGATAGAACCAGGACATACGAAATCTCTGTACTATGCAACCGCTTTTGCCCCGTATGACAACAACCGCATCGGTGGCAACTTCTACACGGTTGATCAAAATGAAGATAGTCTCTTGCTCAAACGAACAAAGAGCTATGCTTCCATTCCTGCTGATACCACCTTCAGAGCTATCAAAGCTTTGGCAAAGCGACTCTTGGTTTCAGAACAATAAGAAGAAAACTATAAATTAAGACCACCTGGTTTTCAGGTGGTCTTGGACAGACAAGTTTGGATTATCTTCGGTTTATCAAGCACCGGTGAAGTTGAAAGTGATGGTGCCAGTGTAGGTATCTTCAGGTGCATTGTCATAAGTTGTATCATCGATGTCAACATTGATCGCATAGCTTTCCATGAACAGCCCTGAAGTAGCAGCGGACTGGGCAGCTGTTACGATTTCAACGAAACCGGAATCAGAACTGGTGTCAAAGGCAACACCGTTTACTGTGGTTGTATAATCAAGAACATATGAAGTGTTGGTAGTGCTCATCTCTGAAGCTTGCATATAAACGGAAACTCCAGAGCGGTTATTATTCAACACGTTCAAATAAGCGACATCTGCTGCGGTTGCACTTGCAAGAGTTGCGCCAGTAGCTGCATTAGCAGTGTTGTAGGTATTCCAATCAGCAAGAGTAGTACCAGTGAACTCTCCATTGGTGATGGCCAGATAGTTCAAACCAGTTACAGAAGTGGAAACATCAAAAGTTGCTGTGGTATCACCTGCAACCGTTGCGAAAAGTCCGATCATTGAAACAACCATTATCATCAATACTACTGCAATATTCTTTTTCATTTGATTCATATCCTTTTGGAGTCTAGCTCCTGTACAAGTTCTGTGTTTTTCCCTAACACACCCATACAATATAAAATCTAAAGACTTATGTCAACACAAAGACAAAAAATTTTGAAATATTTTTAAATAAATATGTAA
>QJZS01000105.1 GCA_003247345.1 Spirochaetales bacterium | reverse complement strand
CGATGAATATCTGAGAGCCAATCTGCTCGGCGATAGCCATTCCATTCATTTTTCCTGATCCAGACATAGGAGGCTTTATCCCTTGTTTGAGTCTCAGGTATGCAGAATGTTCTGTAGAACGTGCCAGACCACCCCACCAAAGAATGGTTTTATCTTCAACGACATAGTTAAGCCAAGCTTCGCCGATATCTTCAGCCTTGATATCCACCGGATAACCGCTGTCTTCCAAAGCTCTCCAGAAAACAAAGGTTCCAGAAATATCATCATCGGGGACGATGAGTGGAGCCCCTGTCTCTTGAGCTACAAAATAATCAATGAATCCAAATCTCTCTTTGATGGCTTCATAGCTCCAGCCTTCGACAGGACGACCCATATATACGCCGATGATTTTACCCAATACACCAGCGTAGATCTTATTTTGTATATTCGTATCCATACGTTCTCCTTTTTAAAATAACATGGGAAATGTTTGAAATACCCCCACTTATATGGGGATGAGGAAAATCTTCTATTACCGACTTCGTATCTGGTCCTAGCCTTTTACAGCTCCACCGGTCATACCTTCGATAAATTTCTTCTGGAGTAGAAGGAATACCACAACCATCGGGAATACCATGATTACAGCCCCTGACATGATCACACTGAAATCTCTGGAGAAAGTTCCGTTCAAACTGAGGAATTTCAGTGTTGCAGTAAAATTCTTCTCACTCTGTAGGAATGTTGAACTGAGCAAGTATTCGTTCCAAGAGAAAAGACCGATGATACTTGCCACGGTTATCATTCCAGGAGAGGCAATGGGCATAACCACATAGCGGAATACTTGCCATATGGAAGCTCCGTCAATCTTGGCAGCTTCTTCCACTTCCTTTGGAATCTTCAAAAAGTACGTGCGCATTAAGAATATCGGCATCGGCAAGTTCCAAGCGGCTATAGTCGCCCCGACAGCATACACATTCCCTATCAAACCCAGACGGGTAAAGGTGGAATAGAGAGGAAGCATAAACATCTGCAAGGGAACAGTAGTTGCCATCATGAAATAAAATGTAAGAGCTTTCCACGCTGCAATTTTGCGGGTCGCCAATACATATCCCATGGAAGATGAGGCAACAACCCCAACAATGATCGCTGTCCCCGATAATTTGAAGCTATTTAAAAAACCTTCGGCGAATTTCCCTACTCCCCAAGAATAGGCATAGTTACCAAAATGCATTTTCGTAGGTAGAGACAAAGGATTCTGCAGAATCTCCACATGGGTCTTGAAGCTGTTCAGAATGACCAAAGCCAGAGGAAACAAGGAAATAAATGAAAGAACCACAAGGACTATCAAAGCTGGGACGAATCCATGTCTGTGTTTTTTCTCTATCTTCATACTAATTCCTCGTTTTTACTGAAAAATGTGTAGAAGATTGCAGCAATGCCACCAAGCAATCCAATTACAAGCGATACCGCAGCGGCTTTTCCAAATTTGAATGCCGAGAAAGCCATGGTATAGCTATAGGTACTCAAGACTTCCGTTGCATGGGCAGGGCCACCGGAAGTTAAGAGGTATATGTAGTCATACGTCATAAACGAATAGATGAGAATCAAAATCATCATGAGACGAACGGTTGAGAATATATTCGGGAAGTACACACTCCTGAACATTTGCCACCCATTGGCCCCTTCAAGCTCAGCTGCCTCAATTTGGTCCTTCGGCGTTTGTCTGAGGGCTGCAAAGAAGATTACGGTAAGAAAACCCCAATAGTGCCAGATATCGACCGCCGCAACACCGAAGAGTGCGGTACTGCGATTTCCTAAGGGGGAAGTAATGTCCCAACCTACTTTTTGTAGGAATCCGATCAACCCTGCATTGGGACTGAAAATCATGTTCAACCAAATGATTGCATTGGTTGTAGGAGCAAGCAGGTAGGGAATGAGATAGAATATTTGGAAACTTTTATTTCCGACCTTGTGGTAAGACATCAAAACAGAGACCAATAAAGCCAACGTTACCGGGATGACTAAAAAGAACAATGCCCATAGACAGTTGTTCTTTACTGATTGCCAAAAGACCCAATCACCAAATAATTGTCTGAAGTTTTCAAGTCCTATCCAAGTTTTATGGGGAGATATCCCATTCCATTTGGTAAAAGCCGCATAAATGGTTTGTATTCCAGGAACCAAAATGATGAACCCACTCAGCGCTACGGCCGGTATAGACAGTAGGTAATAAGGGAGTTTGGATTCCTTGATTTTATTTGTGTCTTTCACAATCCCCTCTCCATTGATACCTTGCCCTTAGCGCTAGGTGGCGCTAAAGGCAAGTAGCATTTTGTTACATTACTTGGTTGGATCAACCAGAGGGCAGACCAAACCTTGGGAAATATCACTCTGCAATTCCTTGTCAACTGCAGCACAGAAATCTGCGGAACTCACAACACCATCCCATACAGTGTCTATGTTTCTGAATTCAGTTACAGTTGCGCTGGGGAAGAATGTTGATGGGTGATATGCAAAATATCCTGCATCAATCTGACCGATGGCTTCCTGGAATGATGCGATGCTCATCTTGGAAAGACCAGTCATACCACTTGCATCATAGTTTACCAAGGACTTGATTGGGAGTACCCAATAGCCAGGCCATACTTTGGTCATCTCAACCGAGAAGTCGTTGGACAACATGAAGTTCAAGATCTTTGCAGCTTCATCAGGATACTTGGAGTTTGCATTGATAGAGAAGTTACAGTTCATTGATACGTCATATACAGCTTCATCGGTATCCAAAGAAGGCATGTTGATGAATCCTACGTTTTCAGCATCAGCGCCCAAGAAGGACTGACCTGCAAACTGGGTGTACAAGGAAGGAGCCATTACCATAGCGGCACGCTTGTCAGCGAGCAACTGCATGACTTCCTGAGAATCAAGGTTTACGTAATCGTTGCCAGCAAGGTAACCCTTCTGGTACCAATCTTTTGATTCCTCAACTGCAGCTACAATTCTAGGATCAGTGAAGGGGATGGTTCCTTCAAGAGCATCGTAGAACAAGTCCCTGCCACCGAAGTGGTTGATGATCATGGAGCTGAAGTGCTCGTTACAAGGCTTCCAACCTTTGTTACCAGCGGAAAGAGGATAGATTCCGTCAGCCTTTGCTGCGTCGAAAATGCTGATCATCTCATCCCATGTTGTTGGTGGCTCCCAACCCTTTTCAGCAAATAAGGATTTGTTGTAATACAAACCACCAATACTGACACCACCAGGAACGGAATAGAGGCTTCCATCAACGGTACATGCATCATACATTACACTGAGGACCTGATCCTGCCAGCCATACTGCTTTGCATACTGGTCAAGATTCTTTACAAGACCTTCCTGAACATATACTGAGGTATATGAAGGGCCTGATGCATATACGATATCCGGTCCGGACTTTGCAGCCAATGCGACAGGAATATCCTTATCAACAGTGTTGCGGAATTCGATGGTCAGTTCATATTGATCTTGTGAACCGTTGTACCATCCTTCCAGGATGTTCTTCATTGCTTCTTGATATGGAGTTGCAGCACCCCAAAACCACATGGTCAATTGTTTTTTTCCAGAATCAGAGACGGCAGCTTCTTTTGAGCCGTTTGCAAAACCCAGTCCTGCAACCAACAAAAGAATGACAGCACTAACAAGAATTCTTTTTTTCATACCAGTCACCTCACCATTACTGTATTTTTAATTCCAATTAGGAACTAATTCAAAAATTTTGGTCTTGTACTCTTCAAAATCGATTCCATTTGTTTTGGATACCATCTGTTTCCATTCCGATGGGATTGCATCATTACCTGCGTAGGCTCCAGCCATCGCTCCAGCAATAGAGCCGTTGGTATCTGCATCCCCACCGAAGTTAACGCAATATTCCATGACCTTTTTCGGATCACCCTGACCCAAGGCAAACAACCCGATCGCCACCGGTACGGAATCCCCTGCGAGATCCCCACCTCCGAACAGGTCATACATTTCCTGCATAGTCTTTCTTGCATCTGTTGACTTCAGAACCATCTCATAGATAAATTCAATTCGCTTTGCGACTGAGGGAGAGACGATTGAAAAACCCTTTTGGCTTCCCTTGAGGGCTGCCTGAACGGTTCCTTCAATGATTTTTCCGATATCCTGTTCTCCCTGAACACATAGGGCGACACCATAAGCAACAGCACTGGCCGCTGCATTACACACTGTCGTGTTATGGGTAGGAAGCCCGGTCATATAGACGTCCTGAACCAAGGCATCAAGGGATGAGCCTTTCAAGCCATGGATGATGCCAAGAGGGGCAATTCTCATCGCCGATCCGTTTGTGTTTGCATACTTTCCGGTTACCTGGATATCACCACCGTTCAAAATTGCTTTGAGGGCACGTTCAGTACTCGGTCCAAGAGGACTGGCATATTTATTCTCTACGCGCTTGGCCCAGCCCATGATTTCCTTCACAACATCAAGTGGCTCTACCTTGCAATTTCTGATGTATGAGTTGAGAACCGCCAAGGATTGCTCCGTGTCGTCGGTATATTCACCAGCTTTTAAACCAGCATGGAAGATATGGTCGTCGGCAGGGGGGTAAAACGTATCAATCCATCCCCAATTGTCCTGAATCTGTTTCGGGGTAAGGAACGAAGAAGGAACACCTAGCGCATCCCCAATTCCTATTCCATTCAAACACCCTAGTACCCTGTTCTCCTTTGACACCGCTATCATAGTTCCTCCTGATTATTCGTATTCATGCTTTGTACAATCTCGGGAAATTGTCTCCCAATTCTGCTAAGAAGATCTCTCCATGAAGGAAGATGCTCCTGTCCGCCTAAATGTTCCAACGCAAAACTGGCATTTGCCGAACCTAAATATCCACAGCTTTGCAGGTCGTATCCTTTTGTATATGCGCTTACGAAGCCTGCCACATACGCATCCCCAGCTCCTGTGAAATCAAGTATCCTGACCGGCTGTACCGCAGGAATGGAATAGGACTGGGATCCACTGGTTATAATGCTGCCCTTTTCACCTTGAGTAAGAATGAG
>QJZS01000061.1 GCA_003247345.1 Spirochaetales bacterium | reverse complement strand
CATATTGATTGGATTGGGTACCAATGACTGGGTAGTCAGAAATAATTTAGCCGAACTGCGTGGGGAGATGTTTGCCATGTTGGGAAGGGTTCGTAAGTTCTACCCAAACGTTCCCATCACCTTGCTTACCCCATTGTGGCGTTCTGATATTTTGGAACCAAAGCATATGGGTACGTTCACAGAGATGCAGAAAACCCTTGCGGAAGCGACTTACTGCTGCCCGAGGATACGGGTAGCAGATGGTCTCTCGCTTTCTTTACGTAATTCCTATGATGATGGGTATCTGCATCCGAATGCAAAAGCTGTCGCTTTTCTTGCCAAAGGCTTAGCGCAACAGCTTTAGTAGTTCTCGTGCAAATATCGTACAGCATCTTCCATTGACTGCAGTGCTTCAGCGATAGTTGAACGCTGGGTTCCGTAGTTGATACGTACAAATCCACGGTATGCATCACCACCAAACCATGTCCCATCATTGAACGCCAGTTTTGCCCGTTGTCCGAAGAAACGGGAAAGCAATCCTCCTGAAGGACTTTGCTGCGGATCATAGAGTTCAGGATGTGCTGCTTGATCTTTTTCGATAAGCGGTACTAAGGCAGAGCAATCCAGGAAGGCTATGAAAGATGCCTCAGGCTTGATCAAAACTATTTCAGGTATTCTTTTTTGTAGTGTTTCCTGGACCAAGGAAAGATTTCCCTGTAAGTAGGAGACCAAGCCTGCCAACCAAGTTTCTCCTTCAGAATAAGCTGCAAGAGCGAGAGTAGTGGCGAATGTCGAGGTGTGGGTCAAAAAAAGTTGTTCCAAACGTTTGACGTAAGCCTTTTTCAGGTCCAGATTGTTGAAAAGTGTAACCGAATAGTGTTCACCAGCGATGTTGAATGTCTTTGAAGGAGCCATGCACACCACGGTCTCAGCTCCTGTTTTTGCACCGAATTCCAAAAGGCTCTTATGAGGTATATAGCTGAGATCGGCATGGATTTCATCGCTGATAATCGTAACTCCATATTTTTTGGCAATGGTACAAAGTTTTTCCAGTTCTTGTTCAGAGAAAGCAAGCCCTGAAGGATTATGGGGATTACAGAAAATCAATACACTTGCTTTTTCGCAATATGATTCAAATGTATTCCAATCAAGGGAAAACGTATGTTTCTTATCATCATAGTTTAACGCCCAAGGAATCAAGGGCCTTTGCAGTTGTTCTACCATTGCCACGAATGGCTGGTAGGCAGGGAAGGGGACAATGACGCTGTCTGTGACTTCCGTCATCATATCCAAAAGAACGGCAATGCTGTTCAAAACTCCTTGGCTGGTTACCACTTGTTCGGGTTGTATTTCCATGTGATGCCAAACTTTTGCCCATCTGCAGAATAGCTCCTGCTGAGTCGGGGCAAACGGATACCCGAAAATGGCATGCTCGGTTAGCTGTTGTGCTTTCTTTGCAATGGTATCGGCTACTGGGAAATCCATATCAGCTACCCAGAAGGGTTTTGCATCAGGACTCCCGCATATTGATTTGATGGCATCCTTGTTCCATTTGGCGGATAAAGATGCCTGACGATCCTTTACTAGGTCAAAAGATGATTGCATTATGAACGATACTCCAGATTATATGAGGAACGGCGATTCGGATACCGTCCCGGTTTTACTTGTTTCTTAAATACTATAGCTTGTGTCGGGCATCTGTGGTAGCACCCCAGACAATTTGTACACATGCGGTCGAAAACGGGTTTGCCGTTTTGCATCTCGATGTTTTCAGAGGGGCACATGCGATAACACACACCACAGGAGGTGCATGCATCAGTCACAGTGAATTCGTCTTGAGCATAATCCATGGATATATGATGGATCATGGGCATGATATGGTTGATTGCCAAACGAGAAAATGGTGGTCTGAACGGCAATTTTATTGCTTCAGACTGTATGTCAGAGGCAATTGCTTTGATTTTTGCTTCAGCTTTTGTGTACAAGTCGCCGATTTTAGGTTCTGTAGGAGCTTTGAATATGGGGACAAATCCATCGGGCATTTGGACATAGTTCATATAGCTGCAAAGAGCCCCAGCTTCTTTGATTACAACGTCCATTGCCTGAAATGTATAGCCGATAAACATGTACCGGGTTACTACCATGAAGAGATATTTTACTGGTGAGAGATCCATATCTGCGAATATTTCTTGGATAAAATGCATGACCAAGTTGGGAGGGAATCCCTTATATACCGGGAAAACAAACCCGACTTGTTCAGTAAGCTCAGCCTCAGGATTTTGCAACAGGGAAGTCATCATTAATACCTGTGTGTCTCCAAGTTCTTGCGCAAGTTGGTTGGCTACATAATAGCTGTTACCGGTTCCAGAAAAGCAGATGAGGGTTGTTTTCATACATGGGCCTCGGGTTGGAATCGCTCAAGGATGCTACAAAGCTCAGCCGTATCATCATCGCTGATGCCGATATTGGTGACAAGGCGTACCATATCACCTTCCGTATTGGCAAGGATGCCGAGTTTTGCAAGCTGTGATACCACTTCTTTCCCGCTCAGATTCTCTACGGTAAAAAAGACGATATTTGTTTGTACTCCTTCGGTATCGACATTTGCCCATCCCCCGCGTACCAAAGAATCAGAAATGGCTTTTGCATGGGCATGGTCGTCTGCTAGTCGTTCAACATGATTTTCCAAGGCGTATAAGCCTGCTGCAGACAGAATACCTGTCTGGCGCATTCCACCTCCTAGCATCTTACGAATGGTAAGGGCACGATTGATAAAAGCCTCATCCCCACAGAGCAGGCTCCCTACCGGGCAGCCCAGTCCCTTTGAGAGACAGAACGTAATGGTATCTGCATAACTTGCATACGTTTTTACAGGAATGCCAGTAGCTACCTGTGCATTGAATACGCGAGCTCCGTCCATATGGACTTTCAGATCATGCGTGCTGGCAAAATCCTTGATTCCTTCAAGATTTTGAAGCGGGTAGCAGTATCCCCCGATCGTATTTTCAACCTCAATCAATGTAGTGGTAGCCATATCGTAGTCACCACCTTTAACTTTACCGCTGAATTGGTCAGCACTGAGAACGCCTCTCTCAGCCTCGATAGCAATGGGAAGAACACCTGCAATGGCGGCAATAGAGCCAATTTCATGCTGGATGATATGGCTGTTTGAAGCAGTAAGAACCTCATTGCTTCTTCCACCATTTATATAGAGACTGATCAGATTTCCCATAGAACCTGATGAAACGAACAATGCACGTTCCTTGCCCGTGAGTTCTGCGGCCAACTGTTCAAGTTTTGTAGTAGTAGGGTCTTCACGATAAACGTCATCCCCAACTTCTGCACTTGCCATCGCCTTACGCATTCCCTCGGTTGGCTTAGTAATGGTATCGCTTCTCAGGTCGTAATATTTCATGATTAATCTCCTTGTGTTGGTAAAACTATAGCGAAGTGCGACCATTCCGTCCAGACAAAAAAGATCCCCGGGAAAATCCCAGGGATCAGATTTTTGTCTAAACAACAACTACTTGAGGTAGATGTCCTTGACTGGATGGTAATCCATGGTGTTTTCATGCCATCCGCCCCACTTGTTGGTATCAATCATGTTGATAGTTACATAATAGTAGAGAGGCATTACACCGGAATCAGAGTTGATCATGATATCTTCAGCAGTTCTGAGAACACCATAGCGGTCAGCACCAGCTGGCATTCTTGCTGCTTCGTTGATCAAGAGATCATAGGTGTCGTTAGCATAGCGGCCACCATTCATACCAGCACCCTGAATGAACATGTCAAGGAAGGTGTTTGGATCCTGATAGTCACCAACCCATCCAGCACGTGCAATCTCGAAGTTACCTTCGTTACGGTTGGAGAGGTAGGTCTGCCATTCCTGGTTCTCAAGAGTTACGTTGATACCAAGGTTGTTCTTCCATTCCTGCTGGATGAACTCAGCAATCTGCTTGTGACCTTCACTGGTGTTGTAAAGAATAGTGGTGGTTGGGAAACCAGCGCCATTCGGGTAACCAGCTTCAGCAAGGAGATCCTGAGCTTCAGCAATCATGTCATCCATGTTGTCGTGTGGGAACTCAAGGGCTTCATAGCCTGCCATCGGAGGTACAATACCCCAAGCAGGAATCTGTCCAGCTCTGGTTACGCCTTCGACAAGAGCTTCACGGTCGACTGCAAGAGCGAGTGCACGGCGAACAAGTGGATTGTCAAACGGTGCTTTCTCGTTCTCGAATACATAGTAGTATGTTGCGAGCTGTGGAGCAATGCTGAAATCGCTGCGCATCTGAGCAGCAGAGAGCTGATCGTTAGGTACGTTGGTTGCCCAATCGATTTCGCCATTGAGGAACATGTTGTAGTTGGTTGTATCGCTATCGGAGCTGTAATAAATAACCTTGTCAAGCTTTACGTTATCCTTATCCCAGTAAGTATCACTCTTGGTGACGGTAAGAGAGGTCTGAGGAACACGTTCGGAAAGAACGAAAGGACCGTTTCCAACAAAGTTCTCGGGAGTGGTCCATTCGGAACCGTACTTCTCGATTGCATGCTGAGGAACAATAGCGAAACTGTAGTGGGTCAGTGCATCAACTGCATACGGGAGGGGACCGATAAGATCCATCTGGAAGGTATAGTCGTCGAGTGCGCGGATTCCAACAGCTTCTGGACCTGCTTCGCCTGAGTTATATTCGTTAGCTCCTGCAAGGAACATGCAAGGGAACCAAGCGTAAGGGCCTGCAGTCTCAGGATTAAGTTCTCTGAGCCAGCTGTATACTACGTCATTGGCGGTGATGGGAACACCATCAGACCATTTTGCATCTTTGCGGAGGTGGAATGTGTACTGAGTGCCGTCCTCGTTTGATTCCCAGCTTTCAGCAACGCCAGGAGTTGCAAGAGCTGTTACGGGGTCGGTAGCTACCAAACCTTCGAAAAGTGCCTCGAAAATTCTATGTTCGGGTACTCCTTGAATGAGAGCTGGGTCCAAAGACTCGGGCTCTGCACTATTGGAAATGCGGAACACAACTTCATCTTTTGCAGCTGTTGCAGGTGCAGCAGCCGGGGTAGCGGCTGGAGCAGCGGCTGGAGTAGCAGCTGGTGTTGGAGCCGGAGTCGCTTTAGCTGCAGGTGTAGTAGTTGCAGCAGGCGCCGGCGTTGTGGTAGCGGCTGGAGCGGCTTCTTCTTTCCCACCACAGGAAATCAAAAGACCACTTACAAGTAGCACACTAAGCATGATAGCTAGAAATTTCTTCATAGACATATCTCCTTGTAGTTCTAAGTAAACATTTTCAATTTAGCTTACGTCACATTTAACCACGAATCAAGAGAAAACGCAAATAGGTTTGCACCTAAACCAATTTTGAAAGTCCTAAATACATTTATTTATACTTTTTTCACATAAGTTGTAACCTGAGGCCCCTCCTGCTTTTTCTATACTTTTCGGTTATAGTAAGGAGTTGTAGAAAGTGAGGTATCAGATGGTTAGACATACAACCTATGTAATCAAAGATGGAATTAAATATGCCGTCACAAGGTCTTTTCACCTAGCATGCGGAGCATTTTCACTTTTTTTGATCTGGGGGTTGGCTTTAAACCTATCAGAGGGCGTCAGCTTGCTTAGTATGCTGCATATTGTGCTATTGCTTTTGCTCACAGTAATCGGAACACTCTATCGTGATACGTGGGTATTTGACAAACAAACGAATACTGCTACCAGCTATTTCGGGATTGGGCCTTTTTGTAAAATTGAGAAATTAGCGTTTTCGGAAATACAGAGATTGGAAATTACCCATTTCGTGCGAGGTACGAATGACAAGGATGCAAAACCAACCAGACGTCGGTTCCGTGCTATGTTGGTATTTTCTCTTAAGCTGAATATGGATGATAAACGTGATATAGAGATCATTGCAGAAAAGACCAGTGGAGGAAGAACGGAGTCCGCTGTACAGGCAATTGCAGCGGTAACCGAATTGCCTCTCTTCGTTGATCGCCCGCGAGACATGGATTTGAATGTCTCGTATAAAGATTTGTAGCAAAAAAAAACAGTCTCCTTTCAGTGGAGACTGTTAATTCAACATAATCTATTCAGTTCTGAACTTTAGCAGCATCAGCCTGTGCTTCTTCCATAGTGGTTTTGCTATGATCAGTTTGATCATACAACCAACATGCCACTTCCTGTTTGTCGTTCATCTTGAACATCGGGGGAATATGGCAAGAACACCAAGGCATCTTCTTTGGACAACGATCATAGAAATAACAACCATTGCGTTCCTTATCAGGAGAAGGTACATCACCGGTAAGAATGATGCGCTTTCGTTCCCTTTCAATCTGAGGATCAGGAATGGGAGCAGCACTGAGAAGTGCTATGGTATAAGGATGCAAAGGATTGTCATACAACTGAACAGCTTCGCTGACTTCGACTATTTTACCCAGATACATAACTGCCACACGGGTGGATATATGCTGGATGACAGCGAGGTCATGGGCTATAAAGATATAGGTCAATCCGAATTCTTTCTGCAAATCACTGAGCAGATTGAGAATCTGTGATTGGATGGATACGTCCAATGCAGAAACAGGTTCGTCAGCAAGAATAATCTTTGGATTCAAAGCCAATGCACGTGCGATTCCGATTCTCTGTCTCTGTCCACCGCTGAACTCATGTGGGTAACGATTCTTGAACGCTTTGTTCAATCCTACACGTTCCATCAATTCTTCAACCCGTCGTTCGATTTCTATCGAAGACATGGGTTTTTCCAAGAGCTTTCGATTATTATAAATAACCATAGGCTCTGCAATAATGGAGCGAACGGTCATACGTGGATCGAGAGAGGCATATGGATCCTGAAAGATCATTTGGATATCACGTCGAGCCTTGAGCATCGTCCGATGGTCGGCCTTGACTAAATCAACGCCATTGAATTTTACGGTTCCGCTGGTGGGTTTGTATAACTGGCTGATGGAACGGACTGTCGTCGATTTGCCGCAACCGGATTCTCCGACGATACCAAGAGTTTCCCCCGGATATACATCAAAGGAAATCCCATCAACTGCCCTGATCGCTCCGACCTGCTTTTGCAATATTGATCCACTGGTAATGGGGAAGTGCTGCTTCAGGTCTTTAACTTCCAATAAGGGGATTTTGTTTGTACTCATTAAGCCTTCTCCTCTTGTTTGTCGTTTGCCAAAGCCTGAGCTCTTTCTTGTTCCTCAACATGCAACCAGCAGGCTACCTCGTGTCCGTTTCCGATATTCTTTACCGGAGGATAGACACTACGGCATACATCCATCGCTCGATTACAACGAGGATGGAATGGGCAACAAGGAGGCAGATCAATGACGTTCGGTGGTTGTCCTTCGATAGAGAAGAGCCGGTCACCCTTCTTGGAAGTATCCATACGGGGAACGCTTTTTATCAGACCTTCTGTATAAGGATGACTTGGCCTTGCGTACAATTCATCGGTGCTTGCCTTCTCCACAATTCGTCCAGCATACATAACACAGACTTGGTCACACATACCGGCTACAACACCCAAGTCATGGGTGATGAGGATTACGGCTGTTCCCATCTGGGCACTGAGTTTCTGAATCAGTTCGAGAATTTGTGCCTGAATCGTTACATCGAGAGCAGTGGTGGGCTCATCAGCTACCAATACTTCTGCATTACAGGAGAGAGCCATTGCTATCATTACACGTTGGCGCATACCGCCGGAGAACTGGTGAGGATAGCTCTGGATTCTTTTTTCAGCTGATGGGATACCAACCAATTTGAGCATTTCAATGGAACGTTCCAAAGCTTCCTGCTTGGAGACGTCCTTTTCGTGCAATTGAATGGTCTCAATCATCTGGGTTGAGATTTTCAAGAACGGATTCAAACTGGTCATTGGGTCCTGGAAAATCATGGAGATTTTGTTTCCACGATAGCTTCTCATCTGTTTCTCAGTAAGCTTAAGGATATCCTTTCCTTCGAAAAGTACCTCGCCGCCGACAATCTTTCCTGGAGGAGAAGGAATGAGACGCATCACTGAAAGGTTGGTGACACTCTTTCCACTACCACTTTCTCCTACGATTCCGATAGTTTCTCCTTCTCGAACAGAGAAAGAAACTCCATCGACTGCCTTAACGACACCGGCATCAGTTTTAAAATACGTTTTTAGGTCCTTTACTTCGAGGACTACCTTAGCGTCGGGTTTCATACTCATTGCTTCATCCTCCTAGAGCTGGTTCTTGCTTTGCGGGTCGAACGCATCTCTCAAGCCATCACCAAAGAAGTTCATGGCAAAGAGGAAGATGGTCATTGCGAGAGCCGGGAATATAAGTTTCCACGGATACAAGGTCATGCCGTTTACTGCATCACCAACCAAAGATCCCCATGAAGCGTACGGAGCCTGGACTCCGAGACCAAGGAAGGAGAGGAATGACTCCTGCATGATAAATGCGGGAACCCTCAACGTAGAATATACAATGATTACTGACAGTGAGTTTGGTACCATATGGCGGAAAATAATCCTCCAGGTGGATGCCCCCATACTCCGAGCAGCTTCTACATATTCACTATTTTTCAAACTCATTACCTGCCCACGTACCATACGGGCGACCGTGAGCCAACTGACTATTGCCAATGCTACGAACAAGTTCATGATATTACGGCCAAAAATAGCCATGAAGATAATGACGAGAAGCATGTAGGGTAGGCCGTACATGATATCTACCAGACGCATAAGGAAGAAATCGATCTTTCCTCCTGCATAGCCGGCGATTGCCCCAAGCACGATACCAATCAATACACTTGTAATGGTACCGACTAAACCGATGGCAATGGATACCTGTCCGCCGTAAATGATACGGCTGAGCATATCGCGACCACTATAGTCAGTTCCAAGATAGTAATGTCTGGTATGTTTGAGGTCAGCTGTGATAGCTGCAGATATCTTCTCGTTTACTACTACAGTTCTATTGACCGGGAATTTGGCAGTACCATCTTTGATTTCCTGCTTTAGGCCTCTTTCGATGGAACGGCTGATTGCTGTTTTGATGCTTACAAGCATATTGGATTTGCCCAAGGTGGCAATACCCTTATCACCCATACTCTGCAATTCCAGTTCAAGATTTGCTTCATATTCCTCAGTGGAAAGCCCTGGTGTTGCGGCCTTTACTTTGTTAAGGACTTGGTTGCGGATTTCCTGGTCTGATTGTTGGGCAATTACTGCTACATCGACTCCAAGATAATCAGCATAGATTTGTTTGATTTGTTCAAAATCCATACGGGCGATATTTTTTGTTTTTCCAGTATCGGGGTCCGTATAGTACATCTTATCGACTTCAATCAGGAATTCTGTATTGATTTTTTCCTGAAGACGGTCGATTGTACGTTGGTCAGCGTCGCTGAAAGTAAACGTACCGGCGGCAAGTTGCTTTTGTCCTTCTGTATAGCAGAAGTCCCATACATTATTGGTTTCATTGTCTGCAATCCAGGTTTCAATTTGCTTGCTCTGTGCATCGGTGACAACGAGCGTTCCTGCACGCCAAGCTTTGAAGTAAAGATCTTTAAGCTTGTTTTCCATCATCAAATCGCCGGCAGTTTTGGTAAGAGACGGACGTAGATGTTGGTGGTCCAAAATGATTTGGTCATAGGGGTAGATGGGGAGGAACATAGCGAAGGCTGCAAGCAGGGAATAAACGATAACAATAACCATTCCAACAACAGCAGCTTTATTCTTTCTGAGCCTCTTCCATGCATCCTTGCTTAAGCTGTTTCCCTCGACGACCTGGTCAAACTCATTGAGGGCCGCGTTTTTCTTTTTATTTCGTGTAAAGAACATGGTCCTCTCCTCTATCTGTAGGTAATTCGTGGGTCAAGCTGAGCATAGATGATATCTACAACAAAGTTCATGACAATCAAAATGACTGAATACACGATGACTACCCCGACAATGAGCGTGTAGTCACGGTTGAATGAACTTTGAACGAAGAATTTACCTAAACCAGGAACACGGAAAATCTGCTCAACAACGATCGAGCCAGTAATAATACCTGCAAAGGCAGGTCCCAAATAACTAACTACAGGGAGCATCGCACCTTTCATCGCATGTTTGAAAATGATCGTAGTGTTTTTCATTCCTTTAGCTTTCGCCGTACGAATATAATCACTTCTGAGAGTCTCAAGCATGGAAGAACGCATCAAACGTGCAATATTTGCAAAATATGCGAAAGAGAGAGAGACTGCAGGGAGGATAACGGTTGCATATCCTTCACCTGTCGTGTACCAACCACTTGTCGGAAGCCATTTCAATTTCATGGCAAATATCAATTGCAAAACCGGGGCTATTACGAAGAGTGGTATCGATATACCTATGACGGCTATCCCCATACTTGTATAGTCAATCCAAGTGTTCTGCCTAACTGCAGCAATAATACCTGCAGAAATTCCAAAGACAAGCGCGATCAGCATAGCCCAACTGCCCAGAACTACCGATTTCGGCAGACTGTTGGCAATATAGTAGTTTACATCATAGTCCTTGTACTTGAATGAAGGGCCGAGATCTCCACGCAAAATATCAAACATGTAACGACCGTACTGTTGAATCAGTGGTTCGTCCAAGTGATATTTGGCTTCGATATTTCTTTCGACAACCTCAGGAAGCTTACGCTCCGAGGCGAAAGGGCCTCCTGGAGCAACACGGACAATGAAGAAACTGAGCGTGATAATGATCAATAACGTGGGAATCATTCCCAATAGTCGATTCACGATATATTTCGTCATTCGTTTCCTCTTTTTTGAGATTAGCACATAGTAGAAAGGTAGATTATACCTATGTACATACGTGGTTCTGATACTATACCAAGACGTTCATTTATGCAAGAATGATATAAATATACAGAAATTATGAGGTTTTTTTTGTCTTTAACAATTTAGGTTAAAAGAAAATAGAGCTCAGTAGCAATATTTGTAAATTTACACATTTTTTAATACTGTCAGCATGCAGGAGTGCTAGGAAGGGAGGTAGGAATACCTGTCGTTTTTATGATATTCTGCATTTCTGTTGTATGCAAATTTCAGGGAGACCTACATGAAAAAATTCTATATGGAAAATCTTGGATGTGCCAAGAATCAAGTTGATGCAGAATTGCTGATAAAGCAATTGGAGGATGATCAACTTGAACGAACCGAAGACCCATCTGAGGCAGATATGATTCTGGTAAACACCTGTGGATTCATAGAATCTGCAAGAGAGGAGTCCATCCAGACCTTTTTTACCCTTCATGAAAATAATCCAAAGGCCAAAATGATTCTCAGCGGTTGTATGGCCCAGCGATATGCCAAGGAGTTGGAAGAGCAGCTTCCGGAAGCTGCTGCTATTTTTGGTAATAGGGACTTGGGCACAATCAAGGAAGTCGTCCGAGAGGTTTTTGCAGGGGATCGTGTCATTAAAGTTCCCGCCTATCCAGAACCAAAAGCAGAAGTATATGAACGTGATGAATTGCTCTCGTTCCCCGGCAGTGCATATCTGAAGATCAGTGAAGGCTGTAACCATTGGTGTGCTTACTGTGCCATCCCAGTGATCAGAGGAAATCTGAGAAGCCGCCCCAAGGATATGATTCTTTCCGATGCCCAAGCCTTATTGCAAAAAGGGGTGAGAGAGATAAATCTTATTGCTCAGGATCTTGCCTCATACGGCACTGATCTTGGGGACCATTCCAGTCAATTTATGCAACTCCTTGCCGACTTGGTTGCCCTAGAGGGAGACTTCAAGGTTCGCCTGTTGTATATCCATCCTGATGCATTCCCCAAAGAGTTGCCCCAGTTTGTTAAGACCCATAAAAAGATACTTCCCTATTTTGATATTCCTTTCCAACATGCAGATACCGCGATTCTGCGCAGTATGGGCAGGGTAGGTACAAAGGAGAGCCATTTGGAACTCATCAAATCCATTAGAGAGACTCTTCCTGAGGCAGTGATTCGTACCACGATCATGCTTGGCTATCCTGGTGAGGACAAAAAAGCTTTTGAGGAAGTCCTGGATTTTCTAAAGCGAGCACGCCTTGATTGGGTTGGCTCCTTCCTCTATAGCAGGGAAGAAGGTACAAAGGCTTACAAAATGCGAAATGCAAAAGATCATGCAGCGATACAGAAAACCGCTCAGAAATATCAGAAGCAGGTTGAAGCCTTGCAAGGGCCTATCACCATTGAGAACCTGCAGCGGTTCATCGGCAATGAATATGACGTTCTCATTGAAGAACTGGTGGAAGGTGAAGATTTGGCAATCGGAAGAATTTATGCTCAAGCCCCGGAAGTAGATGGTCTTACCGTCGTAATGGGAAGAGGCCTTGTTGCCGGACAACTCGTCCGTTGCGGCATTCGAAGAGTAAATGGATTGGATCTGGAGGCTGTACCTGTACGAGGAGCATTGGATGCCTGATATTCAAACGCTACTCGGACAACTCAATGATGCACAAAAGGAGGCTGTTCTTGAAAACAGCCATCCTTTGTTGGTCTTGGCAGGGGCCGGTAGTGGAAAGACACGAGTAATCACAACCAAGATTGCCTATGCAATCGAAGAATTGGGTATATCTCCCTATAAGATACTTGCAGTTACTTTTACAAACAAAGCCGCAAACGAGATGAAAGAGCGCGTGCAATCAATGCTTGGTAATCGCGCGGATGTTTCAGAGTGCAATATCAGAACCTTTCACTCATTTGGAGCTTGGCTGCTCAGACGCTTTGGGTCGGAGATTGGCTTGGGGGATAACTTTACCATCTATGACGATGATGATTCCCTGTCCTTGCTTGCTTCCTGTTTTCCAAACTACAAGAAACGAGAACTGGACCCGATCATGCGTAAGATTTCCTATGCGAAGGATCGAGGGCTGAGCTACAACGACAATCTTACCTCCATTGGGGGAGATGCAACCTTCAAACGGATGTTTGAAGCCTATGAAAGAAAACTTCATCAGGTCGGCAATGTTGATTTTGCCGATTTGATCGGACGAAGCATAGAATTACTTGAAACCAAGGGTCACATCCTCGACTGGGTGCATCACAGATTCAGTATGATCTTGGTAGATGAATATCAGGATTCCAATGCCGCTCAGTTCAGATTGTTGAGGGACTTGGTAGGGCCTGGTACGTTTATCTGTGTAGTGGGTGATGATGATCAGTCCATCTATCGTTTCAGGGGTGCTGAAGTAGAGAATATCTTGAATTTTCCTCAGCAATATCCTTCTACCAAAACTGTGAAGCTGGAGCAGAACTACCGAAGTACCCAACGGATTTTGGAGGTTGCCAACTCAGTCATCCAAAATAACAAAGGACGTCATGAAAAGAAACTCTGGACAGATAACGAGCAAGGTCCCAAGCCTAATTTGTTCTATGTCCAGGATGAACAGGATGAAGCGGTACGGGTAGCCAATATTCTGGGAAAAGATCGCCTGTTCAACGAAAGTGCAATCCTCTATCGTACAAATGCGCAATCCGTTGCCTTTGAGACAGTATTTAAACGTATGGGAATTCCTTATAAGGTAGTAGGGGCTTTGCAATTCTATGCACGTGAAGAAGTCAAAGATGCCTTGGCCTTGTTGTTTTTGTTGACCAACACCAAAGATGAAGTAAATTTCAAACGGATGATCAACAAGCCTCCCCGTGGCATTGGCCCTAGCGCCCAAGATACCATACTTGGCTTCAGTTCTTCTTCGGGTGGAGATTTGCTGATAATGCTCAAGCAGGCAATAGAGAGCGGGAATTTGTCGACCAAAGCAAAAGCCGGATCCGCGCATTTTCTTAGGATGTACGAGCATGCCCAGAAGATGCTTACAGAAGGGGAGCTTGTCGATTGTGCAAACTTTCTGATCAGAGAGTCAGGTTTGTTGGACCACTATCAAGAGATTGATATGCAAAACAGTACCGGCAAGGTGGAGAACCTTGAGGCTTTGGTTAATGCTCTTTCCTCATACGATTCCTCGCTTGAAGGCTTGCTTCAATTTCTGGAACAACTATCGTTGGACCCTACAACCTTGGGCAGTGATGACCCCCGAGACAAAGACGGAGTTACTCTGATTACCATGCACAATACAAAAGGTCTTGAGTTTGACCGAGTATTTGTCGCAGGGCTCGAGGAAGAAGTATTCCCTGGACGAAGTGCAGAAAGCGATGAGGATACCGAGGAAGAGCGGCGAATATTCTATGTAGCGGTGACCAGAGCTCGAAAACAGCTGTTTCTTCTTAGTGCTCGTGCGAGGAAAATCTGGGGAAAGACCAGTTTCCAGCATCCTAGCCGGTTCATTGATGAGATTGACCCATCTTTGTTGTTGGTACAAGGAATGCGCGCACAAAATACCTTCCTGGGTGATGGCTATAATGGATTTTCCAGCCTTCAGGAGAAAAGAAAGAATCATGCCACAAGTTCTTCATGGGGCGCCAGCGGTTCTCCTATTATTCAGAAGGGATTTGGTCCAAAGGCAAAGACTTTCAGTATGAAGACGGTAAATGAAGAGAAAGATGGTGAGCCACTGTTCCCATTGGGACAGCGCGTGTATAGTGATAGTTATGGTGAAGGGGAAGTGATTGCCCTGAAGAAAAGTGGAGACCGTGAGGTCATCGAAGTTAGGTTTTTTAATGGCAGAAAAGCAACCTTTATCAGCAAGTTTGCCCAGTTGGAAAAAATTGGTGGATTCTGATATGCAGAGAAGCGACACAACTACTAGACAAGATTGGGCGGAAGGTTATACAATGCCTACCGTTGTCCGCGCTCGCGCGTATTATTTATACGATCGTTTTGGAGTGCGGTATACAGATTTTTTTCAGAATTATGGCAGAGCCATTCTAGGTCATCGTCCGGATAAGATTCAGCAGGCTATTAAGTCAACGGTCAGCCGGGGTTTGATCAGTGAATATCCTTCGGTATTTACAGGACGGCTCGAAAAGCTATTGGCGAAACTGTTTCCGAACTTTCCGGTGATTCGGTTTTATTCCGATCCCCGAAAGGTCATGATGGCAACAAGCGCAGTATCAGATGATGCAATATTTGATCCTGCGGTTTCTGCTGAACATGCTAGCCGTACAGTATCCTATTGGCGACCGTTCCTAGGTTTTGGCGGGGCAGAAACCGTAATGCTCCTCCCTATCCTACCTTTCCCAGGGAGTTTCGTACCTCAGGTCGTTTGCCTTAAGGAAGATGTCTGTACAGCTAAGGTTCCTTCTTCGGATATGATATCACCGCTTTCCCTTGATTTGCTCGTCAAGACGGTAGTGAATGTGATTGAAGTATTGAAGTCGGAGGAGATGGTTGGGGCGCGTATGAACAATCCATTAAATGGGTTGTTTGAGACTAGAGGACCGTACGGATTAACCGGTCTTCCAGAAAAGCGCTACGAGGCTTTCGCTACTGAAGCACTTTCTCTTAAGATAGTGTTTCCCCCCACAGCGGATATTCCGTTTATCATCCCAGGTGTTTATACCAAAGGTGATGTGGATGGTTTGGTGGAGTTAGCCAGTCGATATGCAGCTATATAATAAAGATGGTAGTGTGAATGTATACACGCCATGCATAAAAAAACACACGCAAGGTTATATCCTTGTAGAACAGGATGAATAGATGAAAACTATTTTTGTGAAACCGCTGACGATTCAGAAGAAATGGTATCTGATTGATGCAGAGGGAAAGGAGCTTGGCAAGGTAGCAGTTGCCGCAGCACGCATCCTCCGCGGGAAGAACAAGCCCGAATATGTTCCTCACCAGGACATGGGCGACTATGTGATTATCATCAATGCTGAGAAAGCTGCTCTTTCAGGCAACAAGTATCAGGATAAAATGTATTATCGCCACTCCAACTACCCCGGTGGGCTTCGACAGACAAGCTATGCCGATATGGTAAAGCGCAATCCGGTGTATCCGATGGAACGTGCTATTAAGGGCATGCTCCCACGCGGACCTCTCGGACGCAAGTTGTTCACCAACATGAAAGTCTATGCAGGTGCAACTCACCAGCAGCAGGCTCAGCAGCCCATTCAGGTTGAAATTTAAGGTAGGAGCGGAAAATGGCAAAGAAAGAAGTTAAAAAAGTAGAAAATCTTGGTCATGGCGTTGGACGCCGTAAGACCGCCGTTGCTCGTGTCTACCTTCGCGAAGGCGAGGGCAAGATCGTTATCAACGGTCGTGATGTAGATGCATATTTCGGCAATCCCATGCTCACCTATATCGTGAAGCAGCCTCTCGAGACCACTGAGACCACTGGTAAGTTTGACCTGTTGATCAACGTTGTCGGCGGTGGCCCTTCCGGTCAGGCTGGTGCATGTCGTCACGGTGTTGCACGCGCTCTGTGTGCCCACGATGAGGCTTACAGACCTGCACTCCACACTGCTGGATTCATGACTCGTGACTCCCGTATGGTTGAACGTAAGAAATATGGTCAGCCGGGTGCTCGCCGCAAGTTCCAGTTCTCAAAACGTTAAGTGGCATTTGCTCGAATCGAAAAGGAACCCTCTGGTGGTGGCTATCAAGTCACTACCCAGGAGGGTTCTCCTTTTTCTATCTCTACAGAACTCTTCCTTTCACAGCACTTGGCTTTGGGCCAGGAACTGAATGAGGAGGAGTTTTTTCATTTAAAAAGTGTTTACGAGCATCACCGGTGCCGAGCCCAGGCAATGACGTATCTCGCAAGACGGGAGCACACCGGTTTTGAATTGAGAATCAAGTTGCAACAAAAAGGTTTTGATCAGGATTGTATTACCGATACACTGGATATCTTGGAAGGGGAGAACCTTTTCAGCGAGTTGCGGTATGCCCAACAATTCATTGAATCCAGACAACGCAAAAATCCTGAAGGAAGAATTCTCATGGCCCAACGGCTCGCTGCAAAAGGCGTAAAACGCGAAACAGCTACTATGGCATTGGACCAACTCTACAGTGAAGAACTTACTATTGAATATGTTGTGAAGGCATATGTGATGGCACTCAGAAAAACAGGAGAGGATAAGGCAAGACAAGCCCTGATGAAAAAGGGATTTTCTTCCTATGATATTCGCCTTGGACTTGAGAGCTTGAGCTGATACAGGTACACTCTCCTTGCAAAGGGAGCATACGCATGGGCAAACGACGAATTCTTACAGTATTATTATTTCTCCTTGGACTGGGTACAAGTCAGCTTTTTGCTGAGTTCTCTTTTCCCTACAACGAAAATCTCTCACTCGTAAGTGATTTTACGTCTGTTTTAACCATGGCTACCCCCACTGTGCTGGCTTTTGAAGCTGCTCCGTCTGATTATCTTGCAATCGGAGCAAGTTATAGTGCTACCATGCTTTCTTCCTATATTGTTCGTTCAACGCTCAAATCTACTATAAACCGGGAACGACCCTATGTAGGGGAATCGATTAGGCCTGCTGATACCAGTGAGGACTATGAATCATTTCCGTCAGGACATACCTTGCTTGCTTTTGCCTCTGCTACCTATCTGCAGACTATGACGAGCATGCGCTATCCTGATTCAAACCTGCTGAAAACCACCAGTATTGTTGCTTGGAGCTTGGCAGCTACCACCGCCGTCCTTAGGGTGGTAAGTGGAAACCATTATCCGACTGATGTGTTGGGAGGGGCTGCCATCGGAGGAGCACTCGGGTTTGTCGGATCGTACGTAACGTGCAAATTGCTTGAGAAAGATTCAAAAGCTCCGCAGATGTTGATTGGTCCGACCATCGGAATGCATGTGTCACTTTGACAAAACAAAACGCACCCAAAGGTGCGTTTGTTTCAAAAGATACATCAATAATATCTTTTATTATTTGATATGGGCAAGGAATTCCTCAAATCCATTTTCACTTTCCTCTGGTTCGTAATCGACTAGGGGATATTGTTCCATGACAAAATCAATATCCTTGTCTCCACGACCGGATAGGTTTACAAGAATTGCGGAATCCTTGGGCATGGTCTGTGCCAATTTGATTGCATGAGCAACTGCATGACTTGATTCTAGGGCCGGAATGATACCTTCCATTCGGCTAAGTCCGTAGAAGGCTTCGACAGCCTCTCTGTCCGTAGCACTATCATACTTTACGCGACCGATAGTCTTGAGATAGCTATGTTGCGGCCCGACACCCGGATAATCAAGACCGCTGGCAATTGAGTAAACAGGAAGGGCTTCACCTTTCTCATTCTGAAGCAACAGGCTCTTGAATCCATGGAGAATTCCCACCGTACCTTTGGTAATTGTTGCTGCGTGGTCAGGTGTATCCAAGCCTTTGCCGGCTGGCTCAACACCGTAGAGATCCACTTCCTTGTCATCAAGGAAAGCACTGAAAATTCCCATTGCATTCGAACCGCCACCTACGCATGCAACTACAGCTTCCGGAAGACGTCCGATCATCTCTTTGATCTGCTGTTTTGCCTCAATGCCGACAACACTCTGAAAGTCACGGACCATCATGGGGAATGGGTGAGGTCCTACAACAGAGCCGATGCAATATATTTGGGTAACGGGGTCTGCAAGATATGCTTCAAACGCCGC
>QJZS01000166.1 GCA_003247345.1 Spirochaetales bacterium | reverse complement strand
TCGATTCGCCTTGGATGGCAATGGGGATGTTCCGTTCTTCAATGCTGATGGCTTTAGAACAACAGATACCCAAATCAAGAGCCAAGGGCATGATTTGACCGTTTCAACAAACACGGCTAATCATTTGGTAGGAATGGGGCTAACCGTAGGCTACAGGCCAAAGTTGTTTAATCCGACGGTAGCAGAGCTTCTTATTTTCCAGAATAACAGTGTTGGTTTATATTCAGATTTCCTCTGGAGCCAAAACAGTTTCACCCCCTATCTCTCCATCGGTTTGGAGTTGCACAGTGATATTTCCTTGTTGGGAATACGCACCTTGCCGCTTTCTATCTATGCTGGATGGGATCAGAAGGCTAGTACCGTTGTCTGGGGTTTCTATTTCAACTTAATCTACTGATCTTAATCAAACTCATGTTCCTTGATATATTCGATATCCTCCTCAGTCAAATCTGTATTGGGGAGGCGATCGTCTAAATCTTCATCTTCATAGGAGAAATCTTCGTCTTCCTCTTCTGATTCCTCCGTCTCTATTATTGGAACAATCTTCTTGCTTGGCTTGGCAAACCCTTCCAAAATGTCAGCATTTTCGGCTTCAAATTCTCCGGCGACCTCTTTTGGGGATTTTCCCGCGGCAACAGCAGCTGTATCACCATCAATCTCCAATGCTGTTTTTCGTCTTGTTGCAGGAGCCTTGAGCAAATCGAGCAGGGATTGGACAATTTCCTTGTTCATCCCAGAAGTATTGGAGAATCGTGCTTGTAATGCACTTTCCAACTGGGTGATAGCCTCGGATACCTGCCCAAAGTGAATCTTTACCTGGGCATAGTGTACGTATGGCTCTGGGAATTTCGGGGTTTGGTCTACTAACGTGGTGAATAGCTCGTCAGCTTGTTCCCATTCCCCCTTGAGGATCATCAACCAACCGCGGTTATCACGAATCCCAGGACTGGTTTTTTCAAAATCTCCTGCATCATTTATAAGGCTTTCTGCTGTTTTTAAATCACCATCTGCCAAAGCGTATGTGGAATAATTAATAAACAGATTCTTATCTCGGAATCCCTTTTCCCTGACTTCCTTTACATATTCAATTGCTTTTGCAAGATCACCTTCCATCCAATACGCCATACTCAACATGGTTTTTGCCACGTTGTCCAAATTAGGCTCGCGTCCTCGCTTGCTGTTCAGGTAGTTTTCTATTATCTCTTTTCCTTCCTGAGCATTTCCACGTTGGAGAAACATACTCGCTGCTGTAATGGTGTATTGCTTTGATAATCCGGCTTTTATGGCTTTCCTATAGAGCGGCCATGCCCCTTCCCATTCCTTTTGGTCATCACTTATGATTTTACGATTAGCACGAATATAATAGACGACACTCCGTCTGAGAAAAATGAGACCTGCTAGGAACAGCACGATTAAGAGTAATTTTATTGAAACTGGGACCTTGAGTATGGAAAGAATCACGACTACTAAAAGGGTAAGCCAAAGTCCTAGGTTTTTTCTGTTTTGCATGGTAAGTGTTTCTCCTCGTACGCTAGTACTCTACACACTATGGCAGGTGGTTGCAAGTTGAATATGGTTTGCCGTATGCTGTGGCCATGAAAGAGAATGACATCTTGGTGCATGCCTGCTGCGGGCCATGCAGCACAGCTAGTATAGAGCGACTCTTGGAAGATGGATGGAATCCCGTCCTCTATTTTTCCAATAGCAATATTTTCCCGGAAGAAGAAGCAACCAAACGATATGAAGCCTTGCTTGAAGTTGCCAAAGTATATTCCCTACAAGTTATTCATGAGCATTATGACCATCAAAGCTGGTTGGAGGCTATCAAAGGACAAGAAGGGGAGCCTGAGGGCGGTGGTAGGTGTAAACTATGTTTCACCTATAACCTGAAGGAAGCAAGTGAGAAAGCCCAAGAGCTGGGGTTCCAACATTTTACCACAACCTTGACGGTAAGCCGATTCAAGAATAGCATGCTCATCTTCTCGGTCGGCGAGCAGTTCCCATTGTTCGAACCTATTAATTTCAAGAAAAAAGGCGGATTTGAGAAAAGTGTCCGTCTAAGTAAGGAACTAGGAATTTACCGGCAAGATTATTGCGGATGTGAATTCTCGCTTTCGAAATAGTAGACTTTGCCTACACCTCATACTGATGATATACTGCTCTCCTAGGGGGATAGGACATGTTTAGAAAACTGAGAAAGTTTTTTACCGGACGACTGTTCATCTCCTTGGTCCTTATCTCCCTGCAGATTGCTGTTTTTGTTAATATTCTTGGTCTTGCCAAGAATAATGCCTTATGGATACAGATGTTCTCGGCTCTCTCGATTCTGATGGCTTTGGTAGTAGCCCTTAGGGATTTGAACCCAGCGTATAAAATTGGCTGGATGCTTATCTTTATGACTATCCCTGTCTATGGTGGTATATTCTATCTCCTGTTTGGAACCAGAGGCTTGAATGCAAGATTGCGCTACCGTTTGGAACTGCTGGAGAAGATGTACCAAAAAGGATTGGAAGGAGGTAGTTATAGTAACCTTCTTCCAATGAAAGCCCTGACAGCTTACTCCAGAACCTTATCAAGACAAGCCCAATATATAGCCAATATCAGTTCGTATCCGGTATGGGGAAATACGGAAGTTGAGTATTTCTCAAGCGGCGAGGATTGGGTTAAGGATATGCTTTCGGAATTGAAGAAGGCGAAATCCTTCATTTTCTTGGAATTTTTCATCATCGCCGAAGGAGAAATTTGGGATGCAGTGCTTTCGGTCCTGCTCGAAAAGCGTATGCAGGGTGTACGGGTATGTTTGATGTACGATGATGTAGGCTCTATTTTTGATACACCATCGCACTATGATCGAAAATTGCGTTCCTTAGGGTTGGAAGTAGTGGCATTCAATCCATTGAAAACTCATTTTAATAGCCGTCTGAACAGCCGTGATCACCGTAAAGTTCTGGTGATCGATGGGAATGTGGGGTATACCGGAGGCTTGAATATTGCTGATGAATATGCAAACCGCAAGATTCGGTTTGGCCATTGGAAGGATACTGCAGTAAAACTTCGAGGGGATGCCGTGTGGAGTTTGTCTCAGATGTTTTTACAACTTTGGGCTTTCGCCACAAACGAAGTATATGACTTTTCTGCATATCGCCCGGCTATAACCTGCAAGACAGATGGGTTTGTGCAACCTTTTGCAGATAATCCGCTGGATAACCAGAATGTGGCGGAGAATGCCTATATCCAGATTATCAGCATGGCGAAAAAGTATGTATGGATTACTACCCCTTATCTGATTTTGGACAATGAAATGCTGACTGCCCTCAAGATTGCGGCACAGAGCGGGGTGGATGTACGCATCATTACTCCTCACAAACCTGATAAGTGGTATGTCTTCGCTGTTACTAGGGAAAACTACCGGCATCTCATAGAATCGGGTGTGAAGATTTATGAGTATACACCTGGCTTTTTACATGCAAAAATGTTTGTCAGTGATGATCGCGTAGCAATTATTGGAACCATCAACATGGATTATCGTTCGTTCTATCTTCACTTTGAGAATGGTGTAGTGTTTTATGGTTCTTCGGTGGTAAACAAAGTATATGATGATATGATGCATACGTTGGAAGTAAGTCAACAAATAACGTCCGAATTTATGAAAAATAGGCCTTGGTATAGAAAGCTCATGGGGTTGGTACTGAAACTGGCTGCCCCGTTGATGTAGGAGGAAGCATGCGGTTTTTAAATTATGGATCTGTGAATATTGATTTGGTTTTTGCTGTTGACCACATTGTCAAAGGAGGGGAGACCTTGCAAAGCACTTCTCTTATTCGAAGTGCTGGGGGCAAGGGGGCCAACCAGAGTGCAGCATTAGCCAAAGCAGGAGCAGAGGTATTTCATGCAGGAAAACTTGGAGAAGACGGACTTTTCCTTCTTGATCTTCTCCAGAGCTATGGCGTTGATACCTCCTTGATCCATCAATACGATGGCGCAACCGGGCAGGCAATCATTCAACTGGATAAACTGAAGCAGAATTCAATCATCTTATTCGGAGGAGGGAATGCTGCAATTACTACCACTGAGATTGATGCAAGTTTCAAACATTTTACAACTGGAGATATGTTGGTACTGCAAAATGAAATTGTGCATACAGAACATTTGATCCGTTCGGCCAAAAGCCATGGTATGAAGATCTGCATGAATCTTGCTCCTTTCGATGCTTCCTTGTTCGACTTGCCTTTGGATATGCTTGATATATTGGTAGTCAATGAGATCGAAGGTGCAGCCTTGGCAGGGTTGTCAGAGCAGAACTCCTTTACCGAAATCCTAGAGAAGCTTGTAGGTACGTATCCTAATACAGAAATTTTGCTGACTATCGGAAAACAGGGATGTTGGTATGGGTTTAAGGATCAGAGAATCCATGAAGATATCTATGATACCCCAGTTGTCGATACAACTGCTGCAGGGGATACTTTTATTGGATATTATCTTGCAGCCTTGGCGAGAAAATTCAGCGTAGCAGAATCCTTACGCTATGCCAGTAAAGCAGCAGGGTTAGCCGTCTCCCGTCCAGGTGCAATGGCATCCATCCCACTAGCAGTAGAAGTTTTTAATCAATAATCTTAATTCTTTTAAAGAACAAGAAAGAAGCCAGTGATGTTTCCCTCATCACTGGCTTCAATTTTTCAAGCTTTGTCTGTCCGGACGCGCTTTGTAAGTTCGTTTTAATCGGCAACTACGTACAAGGTTTTGTTCATCCCTTGCTGCAATACAGAGTAGGTGAAGTTGGAATTGTTTGTTGCAACATCAAAACCAAAATCTGTAGCGGTGAAAGTAGTCTTTGCTGGGATATATGCAGTGAGCTTCAAAACTGCTGTTTCCCGTATTCCTGCAGAGAAAAGAGCAGAAGAGAAGATAGTCATCAGAACGATGATCTGGATAATTGTTTTGAACTTCTTCATCTTCTACCTCCTTTCTTTGGTCTTTGTTTCTCTAATATATGTAATATGTTAGAAGAGGTCAAGAATAAAGATATTAATAAATCATTATATTATAAGAAATTATATATTGTCATATGTTAGAAGGTGGAACGTAGAACA
>QJZS01000218.1 GCA_003247345.1 Spirochaetales bacterium | reverse complement strand
TTGCACGACCTTCTTCTTGCAGCTTCGATCATGGCTTGTGATATGGCAGACTTCGGTTTTGAGATTCTTCCTGTAAAGGTTGTATTCCCAGAAGAAACCGAATTCGGGACTGAAATTACCGTTCCCTACTATTTCCAAGAACCTACCTCTTGCAAGCTCAGCCAAGTACACAAGGTCCTTGGCGAGAAGATGAGTGGAGAAGAAGCTGTTGCAGCCCTTAAGAAGATGGGTATCTATGCTGTATATGATGAAGATACCATCTGGGCAACCACCCCGGAGTGGAGAAACGACTTCCTCCATCCTGTTGATCTTGTAGAAGACATCATGATCGGCTATGGACTCGGGAATTTCCAACCGGAAATGCCTCAGGACTTCACCGTCGGTCGCCTCAGCCCCGCCGAGGAGCTTGGTCGTAAGGTCAAGGACTTGATGGTTGGTTTGGGCTTCCAGGAAATGATGTACAACTACCTTGGTTCCAAAAAGGAGTATGTGGATAATATGCAGTTTCCTGCAGAGAAATGTATCTTCATTTCCAACCCGATGAGTGAGAACTATGAGGTTGTTCGTCCTTCAGTTATTCCATCCCTCATGGAAAGTGAAAGCGTCAGTGCTCATACACCGTTCCCTCATAAGATCTTTGAAGTTGGAAAGATTGCTTTCTTGGATCCGAGTGATAACAGCGGAACCACCACACGCAATAGTCTGGGCTTTTTGGCCAGTGACAGCGTAATGGGATTCAATGAAGCCTCTTCATTCGTAAATACGCTCTGTTACTTCTTGGCCAAGGAATATACCCTCGCTGAACTACAAGATGATGGTCGTTTCATCGAAGGCCGCTGTGCAAAGATAATGGTCGGCGATATCCAAGTAGGTATCTTTGGTGAAATTCATCCTCAGGTTCTTGAGAACTGGGGGAGTGAAACACCTACCATTGCTTGTGAGATTGACCTCGATCTTATAATGGCTTAGTAATCGTAATTCCATGTAACATGCTGCTTTCGGGGTGTACGCCCTGGAAGCAGTTTTTTTATATCTAGATGATAAAATAAGCTAGAGCCCCAATTGCCAAGGCAAAGCCCAGGAACAAATCAACAAATGAACCTTCGAATCTGGCAATGTGATGAAGAACCCATTGCCCGGGTTTTAAGATTGCAATGATGAATACTAAAATACCTGCTCCAACGGTGATTGCACTCTTAATTAGATTCGAAGAAGAAAAGAAAAATGCTGAACCGAAATTAGTGGAAGTGTAAACACCTAAAAGGTTGACTACAAACGGCAACAACTTTGCACTGAAGATACCTGTTGCAATACAGGCAAGTGCGAGCAACAGATATGAGATATGCACACCGGTAAAGTTCTGTTTTTTCTCTTCCTCTGGAACAAGCACAGCCTTCTTGTCTTTCTGTGGTAGAAAGATTCTGCCGATTTTAATAAAGGACGCCACCGTCCCTGCCGCTGCGATTGTCAGCAACGTATACTGAAGCGATCCCTTCATGGAGTAGGTGAGAAGAATCTTGCTGTAATACCCGTTGAACGGAGGAATAGCCGAAATGGAAAGGGCTCCCACAAAGAAGCTGATCATAGTCAGAGGGGAACGCTCTCCTAGTTGCTTCAGTGCTTTGTTTGCTCCTCTTAATCTATAGACATCCCTTGTTTTCCCTGCATCGGTGGCTTTGCCTACAGTCATGAATAACAATGCTTTGAAGAGTGCGTGGCTGAATGCATGGAAGAATGAAGCAACCAGCAAAAGTGCTCCTGCTTTGGTATCTAGTCCAATGTGGAGCGATAAAGCCCAGGCACTGACAATGTATCCGATTTGGCTGATCGAATGGTACGCAAGCAGCTTTTTCGCATCAGATTGAGCCAAGGCAAATAGTACTCCGATCAGTGCGGTTGCAGCTCCTGCATAGCTGATGGGAAGGGCATAGGCATGTGTCAGGGGTGAGAGTGCAAATACCCTGATTAAAGCAAAAAGCGGTACCTTCAGCAGAACTCCCGATAACAATGCCGAGACGGCATGAGGCGCCTTCGAGTGAGCGTCCACCAGCCATAGAGATAGCGGCATGACAGCGACCCGAAGCAATATCGGCACAATGATTAAAAGCAATGCTATTTGAACCAATATTTTATTTTGATCATCCAACATTGTGAGTTTCTGGGAAATGATTTCATAATTCAACGATCCGGTAAGTCTGTATAAGACAAAGGTACCCAATAGGAAAAATACCATTGCAGAAGATGATGCCATCAGATAGGAGTAGGCAGCATACGCAGCTTTTGTTGCTTTACCCTCTGCTATGAGGACATATGCAGCGACTCCCATGATTTCCAAACATACGAAAAGATTGAACAGGTCGTTCGTCATGCTGATGGCAGCTATGGATGCATTCTGGATAAGTAGTAATGCGGTAAATGAACCTTGTTTCGGTCCTTCGGTACGAGAGAATATCCATGCAGGGAACGTGATGATGTCTGCGAGGAGAATCAATAGTAGGCTGAGTCCATCAAAACGGTACGAAATGCCGATGCCGCTTTCATATGAGCCTATGATGCCCTCGATTGAACCTTGTTCTGAAAGGATAGGTACTAGTTGAAAGATGAGAACCAGTGGAATGATCAAACCTATCAGGATTCCTAGATACTCGAAAACCTTCGTGATCCTTATAGGAAAGAAGCTTCTGGACAACAGAATGAGTGCAGCACCAAGCAAGGGGAGATAAATTGGGGAGAGAAACAATGTGCGTGCTGTTGATAGTTCCATGTCCTTACCTCAATAGTTGATATGCCAGAATCCCGACCGATAGTGCAAAGCCGAAAAACAAATTGGAGAAAGAAGCTGTTTTAACTTCCTTCACTTCAATGTACTTTGATGCTTTTGTTTTTATAATGAGGAAAAATCCCGCAATGGCTATTAAAACGGTAATCCCAGTCTTTACAATATCCTGATAGGCTCTGTACGACTGTATCGGGACTGTTCTGGAACCCAATGGGGCAAGGGAGGTCAATACAAAATGCTCGGCCTGTGGAAACCATATCCCTCCTGCCAATAGGAGAGTGGATAACATCAGAAAAGGAAGTACTGGAGTATGAGGCATAGAAACTTGCTTGATTGGTTCTTGAATCGTTTTGTCTGGGAAGAATAGATAAGAAAGTTTCATATATGCCATGATGGTCAAAGCGGATGTTATGGTCAGAAGGATGGCTACGTTATGACTCTTTGCTGCATAGAGCAAGGTGTTTTTCCCCCAGAAGCCAAGAAATGGGGGAAGTGAACACATTGAGAGGCTTGCAATCAGGAACGAAATGAAGGTGAGGGGAATGCTTTCTCCTTGATTCTTCAATGCTCTGATTCCGCCCCTCGCCCTACGAAGATCTTTTGTGCCGATTGCATCGGTTGCTCTTCCTACTGTCAGAAACAACGTTGCTTTTGCAAGAGCATGGCTGAATGCATAGAGCATTGCCAAGGAAAGCATCACTGCCCCGGTTATTGATTCCACTCCATACTCAATTGCAAGACCGTAGGCTGCGACCACATATCCTATCTGGCTTATGGAACTATATGCCAATAGTCGTTTTGCCTGATATTCTCGCAAAGCCAGTAAGATTCCACCTAAAGCAGAAATACCACCTGCCCAAGCTAATGTCGCACCCAACTGCTGGGTATCGATTACAAGTAGAAGCAATCGGACCAATGCAAACAACGGTATTTTGATAAGGACTCCAGAAAGCATTGCAGAAACCGCATGGGGTGCATTCGAGTGTGCCCCGACCAGCCAACCTGACAGTGGTATGACTGCACTGCGAAGCAATACCGATGTGACGATAAGCACCAAGGAAAGTTTTGCACTAATGAGCTCACTTCCATTCAGGTTGTTCTTAGCTTCGGCGATAATCTCGTAGGAAAGAGAACCTGAGATACGGTACAAACCAAAAACTCCGATGAGAAAGAACACCATGGCCGTTGCACTGAACATGAGATAGGTAAAAGAAGAGAGTATTGCTTGATTTTTGCCACTACTGGCAACCAATACATAGCTGGTTACCCCCATTACCTCAAGGCAAACAAATAGATTAAAAAGATCGGAGGTCAGACTGGCTGCTGCAATGGAAGCACTCTGGATAAGGAAGATAGTGGTAAAATTCTCATACCCTTGGCCCGATGAATTGTGATATAGCCAGACGGGGATGCTGACCAGGAGATTTAGCATGATTAACAGGAATGAAAGTCCATCAAACGTGAAATGGATGCCAAGGTTTGTTTGCCATGCTCCTAATATGACCTGTACCTGTTGATGGTTGTAGACTTCGCCTGCTATTCGAATCAAAAACAAAAGGGGCAGGACAAGGCCGAGTATGACCGCAACATAGGAAACGTATTTTTGCGTTTCCTTTTTGAAAAAACTCCGTGACAGCATTAAGAGTGCAGCACCAAGCAAAGGGAGATATACTGGGCTTAAAAAGAGGCTTTCAATGCTCACCCTTCAGCCTCTCTTGGATTGTGTCGATTTCCAGCGAATTGGTAGCTTTGTACAGTCGGACAGACAAGGCAAGTGCCAAAGCAGTGACACACACTCCTATAACAATAGCAGTCAACATCAAAGCTTGTGGAATCGGGTCTACGATATCAGTTACGCCTTCTCCTATGATAGGAGCTTGGCTTCCGATTCTGCTTCCTTCGAGTATGAACAGCAATACCACCGATGAGTTGATCAAATTCAGGCCAAAAACCTTCTTTATGATATTTTTTGCTCCTACAATAGCAGAGAAGCCTACCAAGAAGAGCAGGAATATCAGGATTCGTTCAATGGTCACTACGCCCTCCCATCATGGCAATACACATGATTGCAATGCTCATTCCCACCTTTAGTCCGATGACGATATTGAGCAGGATGATGAAATTTGGGGATAATGAGTTTCCACTCTTAATGGGATTCCCAAAAAAACCACTTTCGAAAAAGACTCCGCTGACCGCTGCAAGTACCAGCACGAGAAAGGCAAGTGCCAAAGCAGTGACACACACTCCTATAACAATAGCAGTCAACATCAAAGCTTGTGGAATCGGGTCTACGATATCAGTTACGCCTTCTCCTATGATAGGAGCTTGGCTTCCGATTC
>QJZS01000153.1 GCA_003247345.1 Spirochaetales bacterium | reverse complement strand
AGATCAAAGCACTATTAGATGCATGTTTTGTTGCAAAATCCATTACTGAACGTATGTGGAAATTACCAAAAGGTTTAAAACCTAGACATATCCATGTCATTGATGCAATAAAACTCCTTTCAAAATCGCAGGACTGTGTCCGTATCAGTGATGTAAGCAATCAATTACAAGTAACAACCCCAAGTATTACGAAGCTCATCAATGAATTAGAATCTTTCGGAGTAGTTCATAAATACTCACTCGAAGAGGATAAAAGAGTGACTCTTGTACGTCTTACTGATTTAGGGGAATCCTACGAAAACAGATATGTGAACCAATATCACTCGAAATGGGTTGTACAGTTAGAAGGGGTAACGGATGAAGAAATCGATACCACTATCCGTATCATCAATAAACTTGCCAATGCTATGCCTGCTGAGGAAAATTAAATGAATTCCACCGTTGATTATACAAAAGGGAAATTATTCCCACTCATTTTGAAGTTCTCCATCCCTGCTGCCATTTCCTTGTTGATCACTTCCATCTATAACATAGTGGATAGAATCTTTATCGGAAATTTTAGTGGCATCACTGCCCTAGCCGCTCTTTCCATCTGTTTCCCCTTGTCATTTATGATGATTGCTTTCGGTTTGATGTGCAGCGCCGGTGGCTCCACAATTTTCACCATATTCCGAGGAAGCGAAGATATTGAAAAATCCAATATCGTATTCAGTACAGCTTTTATGTTGGTCATCATCTTTGAATTGCTGCTTACAGCCATCTTACTTGCATTCCCCACATGGTTTCTCCACATTTTCGGTGTTACTGATACTACATATTCGTTGGCACTCTCTTATTATCGGATCATTGCCTTGGGGTGTCTTTTCCAAGGTCTTACTATGGTTTTCGGGGATTTTGTTCGTGTATCGGGCAAACCTTTTCTTGGTATGTCCGTAACAGGTCTGGGAGCGGTTATCAATATCCTTTTTGACGCCTTGTTTGTAGCAGGTTTCAAATGGGGGGTACAAGGGGCTGCTCTGGCAACAGTCCTAGGACAAATAGTTTCTGCCCTATTTGGCAGTTGGCTCTTATTTAGTGGAAAAACGCTGGTCGAAATAACGAAAAGTATGTTCCAATTCAGTTCTTCTTTTGCTAAGAAAATCCTAAATAACGGATTGGCTTTCTGGATTGCCCAGTTTGCAATGGGTTTCATTGCGCTAGTCTACAACAGCCAACTCGGAACGTATGGTGGAGATGTTGCAATAAGTGTGTATGCCATTGTTTCCAGCATACTGACATTTATCATAATGCCGGCTAGTGGCATCAGTCAGGGAATTCAGCCTATCGTTGGATTCAACTATGGAGCTGGAAATTTTGACCGAGTAAAGCAAACCTTTATCAAAGCAAGTATCTTTTCAGTTGCAATTACGCTACTCATTTGGTTTATCACTATGGTGTTCCCACAAGTATTGATCGGATTCTTTGGAGGTGGTGACGCATTGTTCACCCTTGGGGTCCCAGCCTTACGAAGTAATTTTCTGATTGCCCCGGTACTCGGATTTGTAATGCTCGCTACAACCTTTTTCCAGGCTATTGGCAAACCCTTGGCTTCGAGTATTATTACCCTCATACGCCAAGTAGTCGCATTGATTCCATTGATCTATATCTTTCCTCTCATATTTGGGACAATTGGTATTTTCTATGCACAACCGATAAGTGATCTCTTGGCAACGATTCTATCTACGCTACTCATTACAATCTCATTCAGGAAAATGAAGGAATCCTCCCTTACATAGAAGCCTTATTTGCTCGTAGGATTTAATGATCGAACGTATATCCTGATACAAAAAAACAGCAGCTCTACCGACTAAGGTAATGCTGCTGTTTTTCTTCTGTATAAAGAAATGTCAATTAGATGAGCACATGCATCTTCTCTTTGATTGCTGCAATGTTTTCGTTACCGATGATATTCGCTTTTCGGGTTCCTTCTATAATCAAATCACGGACTTCACTTCGGTGATTCTCATAATAGGCACGTTTTTCACGAATAGGATCCAGCAAGGTATTCAGAACTTCATTCAGTCGCTTTTTACAAGCTACACAACCAATCTGAGCATTCCTACACATCTCGGCAATATTATCCTTTTCATCAGGATTGAACACGCAATGATACTTATAGACATTGCAGATCTCCGGAGTCCCAGGAATCTTTACCGTAATACGAGCAGGATCTGTCACTGCATTGCGGACATGTTGCCACACAGTTTCAGGGCTATCAGACAAATAGATAGCATTTCCCATGCTCTTACCCATCTTAGCGTTTCCATCAAGACCGGCAAGGCGGCCTACTTGGCTGAGCTTTACCTGCGGTTCCACAATGGAAGTACCATAGAGGTCATTGAACTTCCTTACAATCTTTCTGGCAAGCTCAATATGAGGAATCTGATCTTCTCCAACCGGTACTAGATCTGCATTACAGAATGTAATATCTGCTGTTTGGCTTACCGGATAACCGAGGAAGCCATAGGTAAGATCTGCATACCCATAGTTTTTTGCTTCCGTCTTGATCGTTGGGTTATGCCTAAGTTGATTGACCGTAACGATCATAGAATAAAATACAGTCAATTCTGCAATAGCGGTAATCTGAGATTGTTGTACCAAGGTAACCTTTGTAGGATCTAGACCTACTGCAAGGTTATCTATTGCAACGTCATAAATACTGCTGTTGATCAATTCAGGATTTTCAAAGTGAGTAGTCAATGCCTGAACGTCTGCAAGTAGAATGAAAGTTTCATACGTATCCTGTAATTCAACCCTACTTTTTAGTGAACCTACATAGTGACCAAGATGCAACTTCCCAGTAGTTCTGTCTCCGGTAAGAATGCGTTTCTGTTTCGTTTCCAAGTCTTTACTCCTTCTCCTTGGGTTGGTCTTCCTGTACCACCGCAGATGAAGAAGGTCTGTTTACCCTAATCATAGTATGTTCCATGTTACAGGAAGGACACACAGCAGGAGCTTCATGCTTTTCCAGAGACTGGACCAATTCAACATGGGCCTTACACAATTGGCATTCATATTCATACGAAGGCATAATCTGGTTTCTCCTCATGGTTTAGAGCATGCCGGTCAAGCTTTGCTTGAGGGCATTCATTTGCTCATCACCCAAATCCATATGTTTGATCGTTACTAGATCGTCCTTAATTAAAAACATCTGCATCAAATCCGCAATTTTGAAAGATACCTTATCACGTTTAAGGCGAGTCAGATATCCAGTGCGAATCATCTGCGAAAGCGTATTGGCAAGTTTGGCGGTATCCATGGTAATGTATGCATCCAAACTGTACTTCCCATCTTCCCCTTGATTAATCAAGAGCATCATAACTTTCGCCTGTGTAATGACTGAGGCTGGAAGATCCAATCCCAAATCAAAGAACGTTTCAGGCTCTGCAACATAGATTGCTATATTTGCACCAAGCATCTGCTGCGCAATATCCAAGTCAATCAAACGTTGCTTTTTGCTATATGAAGCATAGGCATCAGCATAAGAATCAGTGCTAAACAAGAGTTTGTCATTATTCGGCGCATACAAACTCAAAGTCCCGTCTTTCTGCTGAAAATATTCCAATTCCCCATTTGCATCATACATCTGCTGCATGCCCTTCGCATACATCATAGACGTATTGATCAACCACTTGGGATAATCCCCTTGCACTACGCCTGTGGCATCCAAACCCGCGACGTCCAATGGATAGGTATTATCCATAGGCTTCAAAGCCAATGAAACACGCTCTGCACGATTGGCGAACTCCTGAAGATCGGAAAAAGCAGTCTCAATCAAGGCCTGCTCTTTCACAGCATCTACAGTTATCACGATAACACCTGGATCAGCCATTCCTTGGAAATCATAATACGGTTCTACCATCCTCGTTGTTGTAGCACAAGAGGAGAGTAAAACCATTACGAGGGCCCCCAAGGAAAACAACTTCACCAAGCGTTTCATCAGTTTTAGTCCTTTTCTACATGTAACCTTACAATGTGATCATTGCAATCAATGCCTTCGCCTTCCAGTGTAGCAAAGCTAACGGTATTGGACAATGTCTCCTTGGCAATTACATCACCAAAGCGTTCAAATACCTTCTTGATCACCTCATCACCGTCATAGGTCAGAGAGATTCTATCTGAGACTGCAAAGTCACTTTCCTTTCTGAGGTTTTGTACCGATCGAACGATATCACGGGCAATACCCTCTTGGAGCAGGTCTTCTGTAATCTTGGTGTCGAATCCAACGGTAAGCGTTCCATCATTCAAGACTTTAACGCCTTCAGTTTCTGATCTTTGGACAATGATTTCATCTGCAGTAATTGCAATTTCACCATTACTGTATGCTACAGTTTCAGCCTTACCATCAAGAATCGAAGCAATCTTCTGGCCATCAAAAGCAGCAATCAGATTGGCAACTTCCTTCATGTCCTTACCCAGCGACTTTCCAAGCACCTTGAAGTTTGCTTTTGCACTGTAATCAACCAAAGAAGTCTCATCTGCTTGCAAATGTACTTCCTTGACGTTCAGTTCCTCAGCAATGATATCTTCCATGCTCTTCAAGATCTCTCTTTCATCTGCTTCCCTGTCAACCAAGAATAGTTTCTGCAGAGGCTGGCGAATCTTCAAGTTATTGGTTGCTCTGAGTGCACGTCCCATTGCAATGGCTTTCTGAGTCAATGACATCTGGCTTTCCAAGGTCCAATCCCTTTGACTTTCGTCATAATCGGGATAGTAACAAAGGTGGATACTCTCATCCATGTCCTCAGTCTTGAGATTCTGGTAAATTTCTTCAGTCGTGAACGGAATGATAGGAGCCACCACTTTGATGAAGGTCATCAAAACCTTATACAACGTGTCGTAGGCTTGTTTCTTGTCAGAATCATTCTCACTTCTCCAGAATCTGCGTCGGCTACGTCGAATATACCAGTTGTTCAATTCATCAATGAAGGGAACAAAATAGTTACATGCCTTCTGGATGTCATAGGCATCAAATGCTTCTGTGACATTCTGCACAAATCTCTGGGTAGCGCTGGTGATCCAACGATCCATTGGATTCGTCAAATCCTCATAAGCAGTTTCTGATGCTACATATCCGTCAATATTTGCGTAGGTAACGAAGAAGGAGTATGCATTCCAAACAGGAATGATCAGGGACTTCATAGCTTCTTTTACGTTGTCTTCGCTGAACTTCAAATCCTCAGCTCTGACAACTGCACTGTTCATCAAGGAGAAACGCAAAGCATCAGCACCATAACTACGTACCATATCCATTGGATCAGTATAGTTCTTCTCGCTCTTACTAAGCTTCTTCCCTTCTGCGTTGAGTACTATTCCATTGGTGACACAATGAGTGAAGGCAGGGCCTTCCCAAAGGCCGGCAGCAATGACAGTCAAGGTATAGAACCATCCACGGGTCTGATCGAGTCCTTCACAGATGAAATCAGCTGGGAAGTTGTTCTCGAAATGATCCTTATTCTCAAACGGATAGTGCTGTTGAGCATACGGCATTGACCCTGATTCAAACCAACAGTCAAGGACGTCGCCGATTCTTCGCATGGTTCCCATTCCATCAGGGCTAGGCCAGGTTAAATCATCAACAAAATGCTTGTGAAGGTCTTCGACCTTCTTACCGCATTTGGATTCCAGCTCATCACGACTTCCAATGACTTCAATATAGTCACTACCGTCACACTTCCAAACAGGAATCGGATTTCCCCAGAATCGGTTACGGCTGATAGCCCATTCACGAGCACCTTCAAGCCACTTTCCGAAACGTCCAGCTTTCAAATGGTCTGGCATCCAAGTGATCTGTTCGTTGGCACTGAGCATGTACTTCTTGATCTTTTCAACGTCAACAAACCAGCAGCTCATCGCACGATAGATCAAAGGCTTCTTTGAGCGGTAGCAGAACGGGTATGAGTGGAGATAATTCTCTCTCTTTACCAGATATCCGTGCTCTTTCAGATACGCGATGATATCCTTGTCGGTATCCTTTACGAAGCGTCCCTGGAAATCAGGAACTTCTTCGGTAAATCTACATTCAAGGTCGATCGGGCAAACAACAGGGATATTCGTACCTTTCAGGACACGATAATCGTCCTCACCAAAACCAGGAGCGGTATGAACGATACCACAACCATCTTCAGTGGTTACATAATCGCCGTTTACACAAACGAAGGCACCCTGCTCTTTCAGATTTGCAAAGTAAGGGAAGAGCGGTTCATAGCGCATTCCCTTGTAATAGGAACCCTTGTGCTCTTCAACAATTTCATAGGTCTCTTCATCTTTGAAATATTGAGAGATACGGCTCTTGCCAAGGATATAGTATTTATTCTCGGTCTTATCCAAAACTTTTACATAATCAATATCCGGACCGAATGCAAGGGCAAGGTTTGAAGGAAGCGTCCAAGGCGTAGTGGTCCAAGCCAAGAAATAGGTATCCTTCTGGCCATCAACAGCAAAACGAACCGTTACTGCCTGATCAACTACATCCTGGTATCCACCGAGGTTCACCTCAAAGTTGGAAAGTGGACTTGCCAATGCCGGACTATACGGGAGGATATTGTATCCTTCGTAAATATAGCCTTTTTCGTAGAGAGTCTTGAACACCCACCAGATGGATTCCATGTAATCGGTATCCATTGTGCGATACCCATGATCCCAATCAACCCAACGGCCCATACGGTTGATGGTATTTTTCCATTCACCGGTATAGCGGAGCACGATGGAACGGCATTGCTCATTGAACTTGGCAACACCATAATCCATAATGGCTGAATAACCACTAATACCTAAGGTTTTTTCCATTTCATATTCAACAGGAAGCCCATGGCAATCCCATCCAAAACCACGATGTACTCTCTTGCCTTTCATGGTCTGATACCGGGGAATGGCATCCTTAATGGTTCCAGGAACCAAATGCCCAAAATGGGGAAGCCCGGTTGCAAACGGAGGCCCGTCATAGAACACATATTCGTTCTCTTCAGGTCTCGTTTCTATTGATTTCTTAAAAATTTGTTCTGTCTCCCAAAAAGACAAAACATTCTCTTCCATCGCAGGAAAATCCACTTTGGTGGTTACTGGACGAAACATACGCACTCCTTCACATCATAAGCCCTTTCGGGTTATTGCATAGGTGCCATTCTATTCAGAAAAGGGGTAAATGACAACCTTTGAATAGGGATTTTCCCGTTGACCTTCTCTCTTTGTCGCGCTACTGTCTGGGTATGCAGGTATTTCAAATCCCCCCTGTGATTAACAGGTTCGCAAAACAGTTCAAACAAGCAGGATTCAGCCTTTATGTGGTTGGTGGAGCTGTGCGCGATCACTTCATCGGCATAGATAATGAAGACTATGATTTTACTACGGATGCCGAGCCAAATGAGGTAATGAAATTATTCAGACATGTGATACCTACCGGTATTGAACATGGCACTGTTACCGTCATATTTGAGAAACAAAATTTTGAGGTTACTACGTTCAGGTCAGAAGGAATGTATCTCGATGGACGCCACCCCAGCAACGTATCTTTCATCACAAGTTTGGAAGAAGATCTGAAACGAAGAGATTTCACGATCAATGCCTTTGCCGTCGATTGTTACACTTCTGAGTTCTTTGATTTTCATCAAGGCAAAGCCGATCTCAAAGACAAGGTAATTCGTGCTATCGGTAATCCAAAAGAACGTTTTGATGAGGATGGGCTGAGAATCCTAAGAGCTTGTCGTTTTGCGAGCAAGCTGAATTTCACCATCGAACCACAGACTTTATCGGCTATGAAATCTTGCAAGGATAATCTCAGTCGCGTCAGTGCTGAGCGCATACGCGACGAACTGTTCAAACTGGTTATGTCCGATCATCCTAGAAAGGGCTTGGAATACCTGAAGGAATGTCAAATCCTCCCTCTCATTCTTCCAGAACTAGCACAAGGCCAAGGTGTCGAGCAAAAAGGGATGCACTCAGAAGATGTCCTAAATCATTGTTTCTCCACGTGTGAAGCTTCGGTACCATTGACCAAAATCCTGGAAGTCAGGCTTGCTGCCCTATTTCATGACATCGGGAAGAGCTTTGTGGTGGAAGAAGGTGAATTACGAAATACATTCTACAACCATGATCTGGTTGGTGAAAAACTGACTCAACAAATTCTCAAACGCTTAAAAGCCAGCAACGAACAGATTAAATTGGTAAGTCATCTTGTACGCCATCATATGTTCAATTATCAGAGCAACTGGACAGACAGTGCCGTGAGACGCTTCATGACTCGTATTGGCAAAGAAAATCTTGGTATGCTTTTTTGTCTGAGAATTGCAGATCAAATAGCCATCCACAATGCGGCGAGCACCCTACTTTTAGATGAATTGGAGCAGAGAATCCAGAAAATCATTGCAAACAACGATGCTCTATCAGTAAAGGATTTAGCTGTTAATGGCAATGACTTGATCAAGCTTGGTCTACCCAAAGGAAAACGCATTGGGCAGACTTTGCAATTCTTGTTGGAAACAGTACTTGATGACCCTAAACAGAACAACCGAGAGCAGTTGCTTGCTATCGCTGAAAATTATCAGTCTTCCTTGGATTTCACCAACTGATCATATGCAATTTTAGCGGCTTTCTGTTCTGCTTGCTTTTTGTTCCGGCCTTGTGCAGGGCCAAAAACTTCCCCATTCACATCTACTTGAATATGGAACGTATAGTCATGCTCAGGTCCTGTTTTGCTGACTAAGGTATAGGTAGGAACTTTTCGCCAACGCTTCTGCATGTACTCCTGCAAAGCTGTCTTGTAGTCACGATGATAATCGTCTTCCAATACAGCTTTGATTTGTTGCTCCAGATAACACATGACGAACTCTTTCGCAGCTTCGAAACCGCTATCCAAATAACATGCAGCAAAGATTGCTTCCATGCAGTCTGCAAGCAAAGCTTTCTTGTTTCGCCCACCACTGTTTTCTTCCCCTTTCCCGATCAATAGATATCGATCGACATGAAGGGATCGTGCAATCATGGCAAGACTGTCCTCACTGACTACTATGCTTTTGATTTTTGAGAAATCCCCCTCCTGTTTTGCAGGAAGATTTCTAAAAAGCCAATCAGCGACACACATGCCTAGTACACTATCCCCAAGGAATTCCAGCCTTTCATTGGTATCGACACTTTCGCTTGTTTCATTTGCAAATGAACGATGTGTAAACGCCAAATTCAATAAAGGGAGATTTGTGATGCTAATTTTACTGTCTTGAATAAATATAAGAAGCTCCCGCTCTCTGTCATTAGAGATGGCGGGAGCTCTCTTGAAGAGTTCACTCTCCATAGAACGCGCAAACCTTACAGCTGAGCAGCAAGGAAGTCGACAGCGTCCTTAACGGTTTCGAACTCGTTGGCTTTCTCATCTGGGATGGAAATTCCAAGCTCTTCTTCAATAGCGTATACCAGCTCATATGTGTCCAAGCTGTCAGCGCCAAGATCCTTGCGGAAAGATGCGTCCATGCTGATTTTGCTCTCTTCAATCTCGAGCTTCTCTGCAATCAATGCTTTTACTTTCTCAAATACTTCCTTGCTATCCATTTATCAATCTCCTATACGTCGTATTTATTTGTCCTGCAACTCGATGACCTGTACGCCACGGTAGAAACCGCACTTTGGACAGACACGATGAGGAAGAACCATATTTCCACAGGTACTACAACGAGAGAGTGTCGGGCTGGCTAGGCGCATGTTAGCAGCCTTTCTGGAAGCTGCACTTGCCTTTGATGTTTTATATTTGGGTGTTGCCATGATGTTAACCTCTTACACTATGCGAATTTTTGACACGTATGGTAGAATAACGGAAAAGCACTAAAGCGTCAACAACTTGATTCGATTTCTCATCATTTGTACCACTAAAGGTGGCACCATTGGAGAAATATCGGCACCATATGCTGCCATTTCCTTTATTGCACTCGAACGTAACTGAAAATATTTCGGACTGGTCGGCATAAAAAGCACTTCCAATTCCGGATTGAGCTGTTTATTTGTCATTGCCAGCTCAAATTCGTAACCAAAATCAACCAGCGCCCTAACCCCTCGAATCATGACACCGACCTGGTGTTCACGAGCAAAGTCAACAACCAAACCACGATAACTTACGACTTCAATATTATCATGATCTTTAAGAATGGTCCTCAACATTTGTTCGCGTTCATCAGCTGTGAACAAACATTGTTTCTGTACATTGTCTGCAACTACCACATATAACTTCTCATACAAGGAACAACTTCGTTCTATGATATCAATATGTCCATTGGTAGGTGGATCAAAAGATCCCGGCAAAATCGCTATTTTTGCGCTTGCTTTCATTGCTTAGTTCCTTCTACGTATTTTTTCATGGCGTCAAAGGCCTCAGCGTTTTCCCAAGGGATCCGTTTGGTAAAAACAAAGCTGCCATCTTCATTCTGCTCTACAACAGCAAACGTTCCGCGCCCTATATAACTTACTTTCTGGGATTCGGTCACTTTCTCGTCAGCTGCGATTTTGTTTAAAACACAATCGAAATGACAATGACCCCCTTCAGGATGAGTAAGGGAACTTGCAATTCCCTCTATGACTTTGCCACACATTACACATACTTCTTTTGGTTCAGCTACCTTCTTGATGGGAACCTGAGGGAGATTGCTATGAAAAGTCTTTTTTGTTTGGTCAGGCAATAAATTACTTTGAGTCACTTTACGTGGCTTATCTTTCGAAAAACTTTTTCCTTTTGATTGCTTTTTCGAACGATTACGTCGTTTTTGACGATTCGCATTACCTGATTGTTTCTTTTCAGTTTCCATTGGATACCTCGTCTATGAAAGACTACTGTGTTTTTGGCCCTGCGACAAGCTCTGAGAATAAATAAAGGGACGACATACGCCGTCCCCTGAAAGCTTCGCTTGCCAACGCCTTATGCGTTCTTCTTGCGGATAAGCTCTTTGACCTTTGCTTTCTTACCCACGCGCTTGCGGATGTAGTAGAGCTTAGCTCTTCTAACACGACCACGGCGGATAACTTCGATCTTTTCAACACGAGGTGAGTGCAAGGGGAAAATTCTCTCAACCCCAACACCATAGGAAATCTTGCGAACAATAAATGTTCTCCTAATTCCCCCGTTGTTCTTTGCAATAACCAGGCCTTCAAATACCTGGACACGTTCATTTGCACCTTCAATAATCTTGAAGTATACTTTTACGGTATCACCAACACAGAAATTCTCTGCGTTTTCCTTCATCTGTTCCGACTCAATAGCCTTAATCACGTCCATCGTCTACGGTCCCCTTCGCACTATGTTCTTTCAATGCATTCAATATCTTTCTGGAGTTCGCATCAAGAGATGCCGTCTCCAACAGCTCCGGTCGATTCAACAAAGTTTTTTCCAACCGTTTCTGCAGTCGCCACTGCCCTATTTTGGCATGATGTCCGCTCAATAATACATCAGGGACACCTTTTGAGCAATAGGTCTCCGGCCTCGTATATTGGGGATATTCCAACAAACCATCACTAAAGCTCTCTTCACTCAATGATTCGCTGCTAATTACTCCGTCTATAAGGCGGTACACAGCATCAATAATCACCAATGTGGATACTTCCCCACTACTGATTACATAATCCCCTATACTAATCTCGTCATCAACATATAGGTCTATCACCCGTTGGTCAATACCTTCATAGTGTCCGCAGATGAAAACCAATTCTTCTTCTTTGCTCAGGTCTTCGGCATACGCCTGGGTAAGCCGTTTTCCCGAAGGAGAAGCATACACCACACGCTTTTTTTCAGCCGTGATGGAAGCTAAGGCTTTGCAAATGGGATCACATTTGATCACCATTCCGGCCCCACCTCCATACGGTACGTCGTCACAACTCTGATGCTTGTCTGTTGCAAAACTTCTGAAATCAATGATCTCATACGTTATAGTACCGCTTTGCACAGCACGTTTCATGATTGAGTTTTCAAAAAACCCTCTTACCATATCTGGAAACAGGGTGACTATCTGTATCTTCACGCGAGGATCCAGGGAGTCTTCAACTCAATCGTCCGTTCCTTCAGATCTACGTCTCCAATGTATTCCTTTAAATAGGGAACCATAAAAGACAAACCCTCAGTATTTCGGACCTCAAGCAACACAGCCTGTGCGCCATCCACACTATTGACTACTTCAGCCAAGGTCTCACCTTCATGCACCAACATGCACCCGATGAGATCGGCTACGTAATACTGTCCCTTTTTCAAGGGGGCTGCCCATTTACGCTGAACCATCAAATGTCGACCATTCAAGGCTTTCGCCTCTTCAGGGCTGTCGAAGCCTTCGAATTTCATCAAAGGCTGCGACCCCAACATTCGAAAACTCTGTACAGTAAATTGTTGCTCCGTTCCATCCTTCGCACGCAATACAACCACCTTAAGTTTTTTAAGGTAGCTGCAATCATCATTGTGAGGATGTATTTTTACTTCCCCGTGAATTCCAAAAGGATTTTTCACGGTTGCAGTCCAGAGCAACTCTTCCATACATCAGTCCAGAATTTCTAGCACGGCACGCTTGCCACCTTTCGTGGCGGAGGCACTCAGAATGGTCCTGATTGCCTTTGCAATGCGGCCTTGCTTACCGATCACCTTACCAACATCTTCACTGGCGACTTTCAGTTCAAGGATTGTAGACTTTTCGCCTTCAATCACATTGATACTGACTTCGTCAGGAACGTCAACAAGGGATTTTACAATGTATTCAACAAGATCTTTTTCCACAACTATCTCCTGGAAGTTATTCCTGGACAGTTCTGGTCACCGTCACACCACTTTTATTGAGCAAGCTCTTTACGGTATCGCTGGGCTGTGCACCCTTTGCGAGCCACTCCTGGATCTTTTCTACTTTCAGAACAATTTGTTGTTCCTTCTCTGCCAAAGGATGGTACTGGCCAACCTCATCAAGGGTACGACCTTGGGTCTTTTCCCTGGAGTCCATAACTACGATACGGTAGTCAGGTCTCTTTTTTGTACCAAATCTCTTCAGTCTCATGCTTGTGCTCACGTCAATTCCTCCTACGAATTCAACTCTACATACCCATCTGTTTAAGCATTGCAGCCTGGTATTTTTTATTTTTTGCCAACTTCTTCATGGTAAGTCGCATTTTTTCAAACTTTTTGAGAAGGCGATTCACATCAGAAACAGTTGTACCGCTTCCTTTTGCTACACGCTTTCTTCTCGTCGGTCCCATTATATGGTAATTTGTTCGTTCCGCATAGGTCATGGAGAGGATAATTGCTTTCTCCCTCCCCAATTCCTTCATATCGATATCATCCTCGCTTACCTGACCCTTTGCTCCCGGAATCATTTCCAACAACTGATCGATGGAGCCCATCTTATCCATGGAATTCAATTGGTCTAGATAGTCCTGCAGGTCGAAGGTGTTTTTTGCCATCTTTTCCTGCATGCGCAAGGCTTCTTGTTCATCTACAACAGTTTGTGCCTTTTCTACCAAGCTGACGATATCGCCCATACCAAGGATACGGCTGGCAATACGATCTGGATAGAAGGGATCAAGATCTTCGATCTTTTCACCGACACCAATAAACTTAATAGGCTTTCCTACTACTGAACGTAGGGAAAGTGCGGCACCACCGCGGGTATCACTATCAAACTTGGAAAGTACTACACCACTAATTCCTACTTTCTCTTCAAATTCCTTAGCAATGGTAACAGCATTCTGGCCGGTCATTGCATCAGCAACGAATAAAGTTTCATCAGGGGAAAGTACATCACGGACTTTCTGGATCTCATCCATCAAGGTCTCGTCCAAGTGCATACGACCGCTGGTATCAACGATCATGACATCATATTGTTCTTTCTTTGCGTACTTGAGAGCTTCTTTAGCTACTTTCGAAGGATTCTTTTCACCTTCAATGGTAAATACGGGAACACCGACGGTTTCACCCAAAACCTGCAATTGTAAAATAGCAGCAGGTCTGACCAAGTCGGCAGCAACCAACAGAACTCGTCTACCCTCTTTTTTCAAACGGGAAGCCAATTTTGCTGAAGTTGTTGTTTTACCGGAACCTTGAAGACCCATCATCAGGATGATACTGGTTGTATCAGGGCCTTTGAGCAGGAGCTTTTGATTCTCTTCATCACCAAGGAGAGCAACCATTCTGTCATAGACGATTTTTACAAACTGTTGACCAGGATCTACTGCTTTGAGAACTTTCTCACCAGTAGCTTCTTCCATGGTTCCGTTTATGAAACGTCGTACAACCCGAAGGTTAACATCTGCATCCAACAGAGCCATCTTGATTTCTTCGACGGCTTCTTGGACGTTTTTCTCAGTTATCTTGGATTTGCCGGCAAGGCTACGCATTATGCCGGTGAATTTATCGCTTATTGAATCAAACATTACCTTACTCTATTGTATTTTCGCTCAAGATACATCTTATACCTTAGAGCAGTCTTTTCTGTCAACCACTGGCCAAAATTGCTTATTATTCTTCAAAGCTGACCTGTTGTTGCTTATCATTCAATATCACATCCTCACCAGCGATATTCCCAATTCTATAACTCACCATACTAGAGACACCAGCTTCCATCTGGGTTACCCCTAGGAGGGTCTGGCTACCCATAACAGTATGCTTGTTATGGGTAATAATAATAAATTGACTGTTCTTCGCAAACTCTTCAAGAACAGAAAGGAAATATCCGATATTTCTATCATCCAAAGCTGCATCGATCTCATCAAGGATACAGAACGGAGAGGGTTTTACCTGATAGGTGGCAAAGAGTAGCGCAACGGCAGTCATTGAACGTTCTCCACCACTGAGAAGGGATAGATGCGTCAATTTCTTTCCTGGCGGCTGAGCCAGAATATCAATACCACTTTCCAAGACATTATCGGGTTCCACCAACGAAAGTTCAGCTCTACCGCCACCAAAGAGACGGCGGAACATTTCTTGGAAGTTATGGGCAATCTGCTTATAGGATTCTATGAACAACTCTTCACTTCGTGTTTTGATTTGCTGAATAACCGTATCCAAATCACCTTTTGCTTTGTACAAATCATCTAACTGCTTGGTAAGAAAGTCATATTGTTCTTTGATTTCAGAAAATTCTTCCTCAGCCATCTGATTGATGTATCCCATCCCATTTATTTTGCTGCGCACTTCTTCCAATCGTGATTTCAAAACCGGGATATCATTAATCTCTTCATCCATTCTGTTTTCGAATTCTTTCAGGCTTTTGCCGTAATTCTCAAAGAAAGATGTATACAGAGCGTTTACGTTGATGGCCAACTGTTCCACCTGGAGTTCCAACTTTTCCTTTTCGGACCTCAGGTTCTGCAGCTGTTCATAGTTGCTGTTCTTTTGTTCCTGTTTTTCCCGTATTTCCTGACTCTGACCTTCGATAATTGAAACCAAATCCTTCAACTCACTGTTTAACTCAGCAATACGTTCCTTGATTTGGCTAACCTCATCTTCGACAGCTCGAATATCTTCTTGGGTTTCATAGATACGTTCCTGGGCAGTTTCACTGAGTTTAAGGGCATCCTTATACTCATATTCCTGCTCGGTCAACGAATGTTGAAGTTTTCCCACCCACTCTTTTGCAGCCTGTTTCTGCGCTTCCAATTGATTCATAGCAACTTTTTGATCGCTATTGGTTTGTTGGTAACGCTCCAAGGCTGCTGACAAGTTCTTATTTTCTTCCCGAAGATAGGTTATTCTCTCCCTGTTGGTTTGAATCTTTTGGCGAAGGTCATTCATTTTTTGATCCAAACGCCGTTTCTCACTAATAGTCCCTTCATCACTGATCAGATCATCCAAGAAAGTGGGTTGCATTTTCTCATAAGAGCCAAACAGATTCTTCAGCTTATCCAACTCTTCAAGGACGGAGTTTTGAAATTGAGTTTGGCGCACCAAGATATCTTCAGCCGAACTTCCGCTGTTTTTCAGGGTTTGCAGGAAATGCTGTTCTTCTTGAATCTTGGTGCGTAGGTGTTCAATTCCTCCCAATAGCTGCTCGCGCGCCTTATTTTTGTTTTCCAGCGTATAACCACTTTGTTTAAGTTTCTGTTCAAGCTGTACTACTATTACATCACTGAGTTCACCAATACGCTCTGAAAGGTTGTCGCTCTCACCCTCAAAACGAATATTGGCATCTTCTGTGTCTATGATTTCTTGATTTTGGGCATTGATCAAAGCACGAGTTTGCTCTTGGGATTTCTGGTTCTTTTCCATTTCCTCGGCAAGTTGAAGAATCGTATCATCAATTTGTGCAACCTCGCCGAGTTTCTGGTCTATTTCCTCTGTATCTCGTTCAATATGTTCTTGAATTACTTGTGCCCGCCCTGCGGCCTGGTCTTTTTGCAACAAGAAGTCCCGAAAACGCTGGGTAAGCAAATCCAGTTTATCGGCACGACCTTTGATAGCTTCATCGAGACGTTGCAGCTCAGTCTGCTTGCTGATTCGCTGCCCGCCAAGCTGGCGAAGCTGTTCCTGCATTTGCTCGATTTCTTGGTCAAAATCGGTCAGGGTACCTCTTTTTGTATTATAGTCGTCCTCGCACCGTTGCTTTTGTTCAATCTTGCTTTCACGTAACAAGATATAGGATTTTAAAGTTGACAGCTGTACATCTACTTCCAGAGAAAATTGTTCATTTTTCAGCTCACGATAGCTAATAGCTTTTGATGCTTGGTTTTTCTTGGTTTCGTAGTTGCGCTTTACTTCTTTTAGGATTGTTTCAACTTGCAGGATATTTTCATCCGTACGAGCCAATTTTCGTTCTGCTTCCTGGCTCTGTACTTTAAAACGAGAAATACCTGCAGCTTCTTCAAAGATATAGCGCCTATCTTCCGGCTTTGAAGAAAGTATCTGGTCGATTTTACCTTGTTCAAGGATTGAGTAGGCACTTTTTCCGACACCAGTATCAAAAAACAACTCGCGTATGTTTTTCAAAAGGACTCTATTCCTATTTAAAAAATATTCGCTCTCACCGGTTCTAAAGATTCGTCGTTTGATTTCAACTTCTGGATCAGGGAGAGGCAGATGACCTTCTTCATTGGAGATGACCAGCGATACCTCTGCTACCTGCAAAGGTTTTCTGGTGTCAGTCCCATTGAAAATGACGTCTTCCATCTTTCCAGCACGTAAGGTTTTGGTTGATTGTTCACCCAATACCCACTTTATGGAATCAACGATATTACTTTTCCCACACCCATTGGGACCAAGCAGACTCGTAATGCCATCAGCAAAATCCAGACTTACTTTATCCGGAAATGACTTGAAGCCGTAGATTTCCAGGCTTTTAAGAAACAAGTTGTACCCTCTTTTCGCTTGACGCAGTATTGCGTCGGATTATAGCATGAATTGGCTCATGGAGAAAGTGGGAGGTTGTTTTATGGATGATGTGCTGTTTGATGTAGGAGACTTGGGAATCGTCTGCGGTTTGGATGAGGCTGGTAGAGGGCCTTTGGCAGGCCCTGTCATTGCGGCTGCAGTGATTCTTCCTGAGGGCTTCCCTACCGAGATTCTTGGAGATTCCAAACAGCTTTCAGAAAAACAACGCATAGAAGCCGAAGTGATTATCAAGGAAAAAGCAGTGGCTTGGGCTATTGGTTGTGTTACTGCCCAGGAAATCGATGCGATCAATATTTTACAAGCTTCACTGTTAGCCATGAAACGCGCATACGAGAAGGTTAAAGCAACATATACAATTGATACAGCACTTGTTGATGGTAATCAAAGGCCAGATTTGGATTGCCCTACAGAAGCTATTGTAAAAGGGGATGCAACCATTCCTGAAATCATGGCTGCTTCAATACTGGCGAAGAATCAAAGAGATCGATATATGGTTCTATGTGATAAGAAATGGCCGCTGTATCAATTTGCAAAACATAAGGGATATCCAACAAAAGTACACCGTGATGCATGTCTTCTGTACGGGCTTTCCCCAATTCATCGCAAAACATTTTCGATTAAAGGCAAAAAAGAAAAGGGACCAGTTTCACAACCTTCCCTTTTCTAGAGTACGAAAAAGGCAGCCTAAGCTGCCTTGTGTTAGTCTTTTTTTGCGTTTTGCTTAATGAAATCCAGAGATTTTTGCAATTCTTTTAAAAATTCTCCCAGATCTTCCTGGTACACAATGATTGATTGTCTGATGTACTTTTCGCTTTCTGGGGTACCCTTGCTTTCCACCATATTGAGGAACATGTCCCCATAGATGTTCTCTTTCACATTAAAGAAATAAGTCCTGTCGTTTTTGACAAGTCTTGTTGAATACACTTCTCCACGTTGTCCCACGCTTTTATCCTCGCTTCACATATTGTAAGGTACTTGTATCAGTGTTATAGCCTCTCTGTCAACCTGGAGGTACTTGACGGAAATTCCAGAATGGACTATATATCTGATTACAACGTTCGCGCCTTTCGTATAATGGTATTACCTCAGCCTTCCAAGCTGAAGAAGCGGGTTCGACTCCCGTAGGGCGCTCTCAGTAAGAAACACTTACACTATATAGAATTAGATAACCCACACTAATCAGTGTGGGTTTCTTTATGCCCTTCATTTTACTTGACTTACATCAAATTTTACATCAAAACTGTTTTTATGAGACATGACTACACACTATTCAAAAG
>QJZS01000009.1 GCA_003247345.1 Spirochaetales bacterium | reverse complement strand
CGTGCTGATGATCATTACGCAGATGCTGCCTGCCGTTGTGTTGATGATCCCGTTGTTCAGAATCCTGAACAGCCTGCACCTGATAAACAACCTTTGGAGTCTGATCATCGTGACTTCGTGTAAGAATCTGGCGTACTGCATGTTCATGATGATGGGGTATTTCAATGCGGTGCCACGAGAACTCGAGGAAGCTGCGCAAATAGACGGATGTTCGCTGGTGGGGGCAGTATTACGGATCCTGCTACCTGCGATGAAACCTGCAATCGTGGCCGCCGGTGCGTATGTGTTCATCAACGCATTTCATCAACGCATGGAACGTGTACGTGTATGCGATGGCGTTCATCACAAAGGTTGACAAATATACCCTGCCGTTGGCGCTGAACAAGTTCCAGAGTGAGTCAGGAACCGAGTACGGGCTGCTCGCAGCCGGGTGCGTAGTCGCCCTGTTGCCGGTAATCATCCTGTTCTCGATGATCCAGAGGCACCTGTCCTCCGGAGCAACTGCCGGTGCGGTGAAGGGCTAAGTAAAAAAGAGTGTAATGGCCTCCCGGCTAGGGGGGCTTGGCAACAAGAGAAAAAGGAGAGAAACGATGAAAAAGATTCTAGTGTTTATGACCATTTGTCTGGTCTCTATGTCCATGGCGTTTGCGCAGGGCGGGTCAGAGTCAGCCAAGGCTTCGGGGCCTCAGGTGCTGAACTTCTGGTACCACTCAGGCGACACAGTGACCGATGCGTTCTTCCAGGACTACTTTGCAAAGCTGAACGCCTCGCAGGATAAGTACGAGGTTGTGTATACAAGCTTCAACTTCGCAGGTTTCCAGGAGAAGTTCCAGATGGCGGTAATGACCGATACGATGCCGGACGTGGTATCACTCGGGTTTTCGAACATCGCAACGTTCATAGCTCAAGATACGCTTCTGCCGCTTGATGACTATGTCGGACAAATCACCGGTTACGACCAGATTGAGACAGCGTTCAACCGCGGGTTGAAGAATATCGGCGGGGGCAAGGTGTACGGTGTACCGTTTGCCTACAACCAAGAAGTGGCTTGGTACAACACACAGAAGTTCGCCGCTTGGGGCATCGAGCCTCCCAAGACACAGAGCGAGTTCCTGGCGGATTGCGAAGAGTATGCTGACCCAGCGAACTCCTCGTACTTCTACAGCCTGAGGGGCGTACGTCCTTACGACAGCCTGGTAGCATGGCTTTGGACCTATACCAATGGGTTGGGCTTCAACGGCAGCTGGTTCGACGATAACGGCAAGTGTATTCTGGACAGCCCAGAATTTGTCGAGGCGCTGAACAAGTATGCGGATCTCTACAAGAACCAGTGGGTCTCTGGGGACTCAGTGAACAACAACTTCAACCAGATTGTTGCAGAATTCGGTTCTGGCGTTTCTGCCTACTTGATCCATAACTCATCGTCTGAGAAGACGCACGTTAAGAACCTGGGTGTGGGCAACTTTGCAGCAGCCAAGGTGCTTGCAAATGACGAAGGTCAGTACTACGCTTCTGGTCTTCAGCCGAACGTGTACTGTGTGACCAAGCAGCCTGGCAAGACCGACTACACCGGTGCCTTGTGGCTCTTGTCACAAATCACCTCGCAGGAGTGCGACAGCCAGCTGTGCCAGCAGGTCGGACGTGTGCCTACGAACGTGGAAGTACAGAAAGAAGACTGGTACAAGGCAGACACAGAGATGATGCTCTATGCGAGCTATCTGACCGACCCGAACTACCACCAGATCGACAACCCGTACTGGTTGCCTGAATTCAGCGGTTTCGTAAACAACCAGATGACTGCCGACTTCCAGGCCGTGCTGATGGGCGACATGACTGCTGCTGACTGTCTAGCCGGATGGGCGAAAGTCATCGACGGCTACCAAGCCAGCTACGACGCTACCCACTAGGGCAAAGCGAAAAAGCAGACTATTTTGCATCCCGGGCTTCAAGCTCGGGATGTTTTTTCGTAGTTTCTGTAATCCTTATGTAGTCCTTATTTTTCACCGGTAAAAACACCAGAGATTTTTGCTTGTTCCTTTTCAACGGTTTCTGTGATTCTCAGAGATATCTGTTTTCCGTCACATGCAATCCAAAGTCTCATAACACCCAGTTCCGGCCAAAGAAGCTGTGCAGAAATACAAAGATTTCCATCTTCATTGAAGGCTCCAGAAAGAGCGCAAGTAGTTGAGGAATCAAAAACCCATGGTTGTATCTTGAGATTACCTAAGTCTACTTCAAGTGTTAGGCTATTGTCTGGAAATATAAATTTTACAGAACAAGAGGATTCTCCAAAGTGCAGGCCTAATGATTGCAAACCATAGGAATTGTCCTTGCACGTATAGGTTCCTTCCCATGAAAAGACAGAATCAGGAATTGTATAGTTGCCTTGTACATGCTTAAGAGAAAGAGTGGTAATCCTTTGTTGTAACGTTTCTGAATCTTTCGATTTGGGAAGGGGAATGGGAGAGAGCGTTGGAAGCAGTGACCACAATGCATCCATGATGCGTTGCAGCCCTCCTTCAATTTCTTTTGCAAAGGCGGTCGTTACGATGAACATGTCATACTTAGGGATTGCAATAGCCAATTGGCCACCCATACCAAAGAATCCGAAGCTATCATGGGCGAATCGCCAAATATAATATCCATAGCCTTGGCTTAGGTCTTTCTGGCTTCCAAATCCTGCAAAAGCAGTCTCAATATGTTTTTTACAAGCATCTTGGAAATACAGATGATAAGGATTGTCTTTATCTGTTATCGCTTGGATGGCATACAGAATGTCATAACTGGTTGCCATGAGACCGGAACCTCCGCTAGAAACTCCACTGGGGTCTTCAAGTATGTATGCATTTTCTGAGAATCCTGATTTGGCGAGTACTGTACCTCTTACATAATCAATCAGTTTTTGTCCGGTCAGTCGTTCTACCAGCGCTCCCAATACCTGTGAAGCGCTGGTATCGTACATGAAGAAGGAACCCGGTTCATGATCCGGCGGGATGGTAAAAAATGTTCTGGTCCAATCAGGATCATTCGTCATTTTATAGGTCGTCATGCGATGGCAACTCGACATAGTAAGCATATGTCGTATTGTGGTTCTCTTAAGCTGTGATGGAACGGGTTGGACGAGTTTGTCAGGGAAGTAATCAACAATAGGATCATCAAGGGAAATACGCTTTTCAGTTACCAAGGCGCCGATGGCCAATGAGACGAAGCTTTTGGTTACAGAATACATTCGTTGAAACGTGTCTTTTGTATAGGGGCTCCAAAAGGCGTCACAGACAAGATGTCCATGGCGCATGATAAGAAAGCTATGCATGGGGATATCATATGCTTCAAGTATGTCCAATACCTGCATAATCGCCTTGGATGGGATGCCTTGTGCTTCAGGTGTTGATATTTTAAATGTATTTCCCATGGTTACCTCCAATCCTGATAGGAGAAATATTGGAATAGGGCTTCGTTATTTGAATCCTTGCCATTAGATGTGGCATAGAGGCCGATCATCACTCCTGTATATCCTTGTTCGAGTTTGGATAGTTCCTTTCCATCAAGAATATTTCCGAAGCGCTGCCAGGCTCCTTTTACATCTTGGATTTCAAACCAGTAATCTAAACCAGAGGCGGCTACACGCATGGATATAATTTCTTTTGGCGCTGGCCCTGTATAGAGTACCTCGTCATCAAAAGAGAGCTTTAATATTTCCTGATTACCATCACTTGTCTTCTCAAGCAGATAGTAACTATGGCTATGTAGCATGATGACAAGGCCTGCTGATTCATTTGGTGCAGCAGGGGAAAATTCCATTGCAGTTTCTGCAAGGAACCTTTCTTCTTGCTGCCGACGCCCGATAAATGCACTCGGCTGGTTATCGTGCAGAGTGTACTTGTTTAACGTAAGGTGAAGTCCTGCCTCATCCAAGTGATATATTGGAACTGATGGTGTTCTAAGCATTTCCCAAAAGAGTTCAAGCTTGTTGGTTTTAAAATCAGTAGAATTTGTATTTGGTATCTGATCACACTGCCAAGGCATTTCATATTGTGCTTCTACTTTTCCTGAGTCCGGACAGAATATCGGCCAACCATCTTCCCAAATGACTGGTGCTACGAATGTTTCTCGACCAAGATTTCGTAGTAGAGGATCTTTTCCATAAGGGCGAACACCGAGTAACACTGACCAGAAGGTACCATCAGAAGCTTGGATGATGTCTGCATGGCCAATACTGTTGAATTCACTGTTCTTTCTGAGATTCCGATGAGTCAATACTGGATTACGAGGATTATTCTCATAGGGTCCCCATATGGATGAACTGCGAAATATAGATACTGCGTGGTTTAAGGCAGTACCCCCCTCCGCTATAAGCAGATAGTAGTAATCACCGAATGCATAGATATGAGGTCCTTCAGGACACCGGGCATTATGCACTGCTCCGTCTGTAAGAAGAGTTATCCTGTTTCCGGCAAGTTTCCCTGTTTTGATGTCAATCTCGTCCATCCAGATATGGCGCACTGAACTTTGGATAGAGGGGTTCGGACGGAGATTCCCTACATAATAGGCTTTGTCATCCTCGAAGAAGAGGGAAGGGTCTATGCCTTCGGCACCATGTACCACAGTTTTCTCCGACCAAGGGCCTGCAGGATTCTTTGCCGATACATAGAATATCTCATTCTCATAATAATCCTCTGAATGGCAGAGGACCGTGATCATATAGAAGGTGTCATCGTGGGGATTGTATCTGAGGGTAGGTGCATAAATACCTTTCCCTGGTCTGCAACCATTTAAATCTATGGTTGAAGGATCTGTGATACAAAACCCTATCTGTTGCCAATTGGCTAAGTCTCGGGAGTGAAATATGGGTACGGCTGGGAAAAATTCGAATGTCGAAGTTACCAGGTAGTAATCATCGCCTTTACGGCAGATCGAAGGATCTGGATGGAAACCCCGTAGCACCGGATTCTGTAAAATTCCCATTGAAATATCTCCCTAAACTATATGTATTAAATAATAAGGGAGGGTGCGTGCTGATTCAACAAGAAAAGGGGAATTATGTGGGTATCTTTTTTTAATATTCAAATATAAGGACCTAGGAAAAAGTGTGATTTCAGTCAAATATAATTATCATTGTTTTACAAAGAAGATGGTTCCCAGATCTGGATCCTTCATTGATAAAAAGGATGCACTTTCATAGTACAAGTAATAACTTTTAGCAGTATTGTCTTTCATGACAATCAAAATATTTGATGGATAAAGCCGATCAACAGACCATAGAAATTCTTGGTTGTTTACTTGCACTACATCATTGGTTGTAGATACTATTGAATTAGTTCCAGTTCCATCCTCACGGAATGAATAACTGAAATCAAGTCTCAAATCAGAAGGCAGATCTTTGTTTCCAAATATAATTGCTGTTTCGCTAAAGTTATTATCTGTATATGTCCAGGTAC
>QJZS01000111.1 GCA_003247345.1 Spirochaetales bacterium | reverse complement strand
GCCAGGCTCTGGCTACCGAAGATGTTTTACAAGCAGAATTACTATTATTACAGTTGCATTGGAAGTTTTTGGATGATTTGAGTGCTCTTCACACCTTTGATATCGAAGCTTTGCTTTCCTACGCTTTGAAATTGAAGATGTTGCAAAGAAAGAGTCTCTTTTCCCGTGAAGAGGGGAATGTAGAGTTTAAAAGACTTTTCTCCAATATTCAGACTGAGATTGAGAACAAATAGTGGAGTTGGATATGGCAAATACAAGTGGGCGTGTTTTAGGCGTCAACGGTAACATGGTAACTGTTGAATTTGACAGTGCCATCGCAAAGAATGAGGTTGGATATATCCATGTAGGCGATGATCGGCTCAAGGGCGAGGTCATTCGTATCAATGGAAATACAGCTGCATTGCAGGTTTTTGAGATGACTGGTGGTATCAAAGTTGGTGACAGTGTTGAATTCACCAGTGAGATGCTTAGTGTTGCTCTCGGCCCTGGGCTGTTACAGCAGATTTATGATGGACTGCAAAATCCACTTCCTGAATTAGCCCAGCAGTGTGGCTTCTTCCTCCAGCGTGGTGTCTATCTGGATGCAATCCCAAACAACAATTGGGAATTTACTCCTGTAGCTAAAGTAGGTGATACACTCCGACCTGGAGATACCTTTGGTACCGTACCCGAGGGTTTGTTCACGCACCAAATCATGATTCCTTTCAATCTTGCAGATGTAGACTGGAAAATCACCTCTATTAATGAGAAGGGCACCTATGGTGTTCGTGACCATATTTGTACAGTTGAAGATCCAAAAGGCAATAAGAAAGAGCTTTCCATGATTTTCACCTGGCCTGTTAAGAAAGCCATCAAGCTCTATGAAGAAAGACTCAGACCTGATGAAACCTTGGTTACTAAAATTAGAATCATCGATACCTTCCTTCCTGTTGCAAAGGGCGGTACCTATTGTACCCCTGGCCCGTTCGGTGCAGGAAAGACTGTTTTGCAGCACATGACCAGCCGTAATGCTGATGTTGATATTGTTATCATCGCAGCATGTGGCGAACGTGCAGGTGAGGTTGTTGAAGTATTGAAGGAATTCCCAGAGTTGACTGACCCGAAAACAGGTCGTTCATTGATGGAGAGAACCATTATAATCTGTAATACTTCCTCAATGCCTGTTGCCAGCCGCGAAGCTTCTGTTTACACAGCCGTGACAATGGCAGAGTATTACCGTCAGATGGGTTTGAACGTATTGCTTCTAGCTGACTCTACCAGTCGTTGGGCACAGGCAATGCGTGAGATGAGCGGTCGCTTGGAAGAAATTCCTGGTGAAGAAGCTTTCCCTGCTTACCTTGAAAGTAGAATTGCAGAATTCTATGAACGAGCTGGAAAAGTAAGACTCAAAGATGGCCGTATCGGTTCGGTTACCATTGGTGGAACGGTAAGTCCTGCAGGTGGTAACTTTGAAGAACCAGTAACCCAGGCAACTCTTAAGGTTGTTGGTGCTTTCCACGGTTTGAGCCGTGAACGAAGTGATGCACGTAAATATCCTGCAATCCATCCTTTGACATCATGGTCAAAGTACGAAGGGATTATTAAAAAGGATAAAGTAGAATTTGCACGTCAGATACTTCTGAGAGGAAATGAAATCAACCAGATGATGAAGGTTGTCGGTGAGGAAGGTACTTCCGTTGACGATTACATCATCTACCAGAAGAGTGAATTGATTGATGCCTTCTATCTTCAGCAGAACTCTTTTGATCCGGTTGATGCATCAGTTCCAGTAGAAAGACAGAGACATACCTTTGATATTTTGTTCAAAGTGCTTGCAAGTGAATTCAATCTTGAAGACAAGAAATCTGTACGTTCCTTCTTCAATACGCTCAGACAGAAATTCCTCGACTGGAATAACGTTGAATGGGAAAGTGAACGTTTCAAACAATTGGAAACAGAGATTGAGACGCTCTTTATGGGAAAGCAAAGCGGTGTTGACCCAGATGCTAAGAAATTGATCTAAGGGGCTGGAAATGCAGAAAGTATATTCAAAAATTGAATCAATTGTAGGAAACGTCATCACTGTTCGTGCAAAAGGGGTAAGCAATAGCGAATTAGCTATCGTTACCTCCAATAATACCCAAGGATATGCAAACGTCATCAAGCTTGATGATGATTTGGTTTCCTTGCAGGTATTCAGTGGTGGACAGGGAGTTTCAACAGGAGACCAAGTTCGGTTCCTCGGAGTTCCGATGCGCGTCTCCTATACAGAGAATTTGATGGGTCGTGTATTTGATGGAACCGGAAGTCCTCGTGACAATGGCCCCAGCTTGACTGATAACATGATTGATATCGGCGGACCTTCGGTAAACCCTGCTAAGCGTATCATTCCAAGGAATATGATTAGAACTGGTATTCCTATGATTGATGTGTTCAATACATTGGTTGAGAGTCAGAAACTGCCGATCTTCAGTGTCAGTGGAGAACCTTACAACCAATTGCTTGCCCGTATTGCAATGCAGGCAGAAGTTGATTTGATTGTTCTCGGTGGTATGGGACTGAAGTATGATGACTATTTGTTCTTCAAGGACACATTGGAAAACAGTGGTGCTATGAGTAGAACCATTATGTTCATCCATACTGCTAGCGACCCGACTGTAGAATGTATGTTGGTGCCTGATATGGCATTGGCAGTTGCAGAGCGTTTCGCACAAGATGGAAAGAAGGTCTTGGTCTTGCTTTCAGATATGACTAACTTCGCTGACGCTATGAAAGAAATGGCCATTACCATGGATCAGGTTCCTTCCAACCGTGGATATCCTGGTGACTTGTACAGCTCCCTTGCATCCCGTTATGAGAAGGCTGTTGACTTCGAAGGTGCAGGATCTCTTACGATTCTTGCCGTCACCACAATGCCTGGTGATGATGTTACACACCCAGTCCCAGATAACACGGGCTATATCACAGAAGGCCAGTACTATCTGAAGGGTGGAAGAATCGAGCCATTTGGTTCGCTGAGCAGACTCAAACAGCAGGTAAACAAAGATACAAGAGATGACCACCGTGCTTTGATGGATGGTATGATTAAGTTGTATGCCTCCTATAAGGAATCTTTGGAAAAGAAATCCATGGGCTTTATGATGACCGAATGGGATGATAAGTTGCTCAAATACGGAAGACTTTTTGAAGAGAAATTGATGGATCTGAGTGTGAACATTCCTCTTGAAGAGGCTTTGGACTTAGGTTGGGAAATTCTTAGTGATTGTTTCGATCCAAATGAAACTGGACTCAAGAGTGATTTGATTCTCAGCCGCTGGCCGAAGAAGATGATTGACTAAGGAGACGTCATGGCCGTCAAACTTACGAAGAACGAACAGAAACTGCAGAAAGATCGTCTCAAGCAATACCAAAGGTATCTGCCGACCTTGCAACTGAAAAAGCAACAGTTGCAAATGGTTATCAGGCAGATTGAAGCTGAAGTTGCTGAGATGAAGAAAAAGCAGGAAAAGCTCGTTCGTGATATGCAAATCTGGATTGCCGTTTATAACGAAAACTCGGCTTTCATGCAAGATTTGAAAATTGAAAACCTTATAAAGATTGATAGGGTAGTCAGGACAAAAGGTAATATTGCCGGTGTGACTATTCCTGTCTTCAAGGAACTCACTTTTATTCCAATTTCTTATGATTTGTTTGACTACCCTTTGTGGGTTGATAAAGGCTTGGAAAGCCTACGCGATTGCGCACGCTATGACGCCTTGATCGCTACGTTGGAACAACAGATCAAATTGTTGGAGAAAGAGTTGAGAACTACCAGTCAGCGAGTGAATCTCTTTGAAAAGGTAAAAATACCAGAAGCAAAGGAAAACATTCGTAGAATAGCAATTTATCTTGGCGACCAGCAAACTGCTGCTGTTGTTCGAGGTAAAATCGCGAAGAAAAAACTGGTTCAGGGGGCATGAGATGATAGTACCAATGAAAAAAGCCTATATCGTCGTTCAGGCGCATAACGGCCGTACCATGCTCAGAGACCTTAGAAAAGCAGGCTTGTTGCACATCAACACAGAACAGGTTCAAAATCAGCAAATAGAGCAAATACAAAAGCGCTATGACCAGATTTATTCCCTTCGTTCTGTTTTAACTGATTTGCAAGATTCAAAAGAACAGAGTAAACAAGAACTTGTTTCTGATGAAGTGTTCTATGAAATTCTGGAACGCTATCAGGGCTTGCAAGATGAAAGGGCCAGATTGCAGGAAGAGATTGCCAGAGATGGATCTGCAATAGAGGAATTAAGTCCTTGGGGAGATTTTGATCCTACTGAAATTCAAGAACTTTCCGCTCAAGGAATAAAACTCTATTTTTATACGCTTTCAAAGAAAGATCTTCAGACATTGGATGCAAGTATCCAGTATATGGTCCTTGCCCCTGTCCAAGGTCAACAAGCTATAGCAGTAATCGGTAAACCTTTGGAAGAAGGAGCCCCTGCCAAGAGATTTCAGCTTCCAAGTTTAGGCTTGCAAGCTCTTAAGGATAGGAAAGCTAAGGATACTGCTCGTCTTGAAGAAGTTATCACCTCTATGAAAAAAGGTGGAGTCTATCTTGATTCCTTCTCCCTTCAATTGAAGAAGCTCAGCATGGCTTTGCATTTTGAGGTAGTAGGTGAGAAGCTTGAAGGCGGCGATGATTTGTCGTGGATTTCCGGTTATCTTCCAGACACCAAAATCAAAGAATTTGAATCACTCGCAAAAGAGAAGGGTTGGGCGTATCAGCTTGATGAAGTTGCAGAGGATGACAATCCTCCTACCTTGATCAAATATCCTAAGGGAATAGGAATTATTAAACCCGTATTCGATATTCTCGGTACCGTACCTGGGTATCGTGAAAATGACATCAGTACTTGGTTCTTATTGTTCTTCTCCCTCTTCTTTGCCATGATTATTGGTGATGCAGGATACGGATTGATATTCTTGACTGTTGCTGTATTGCTGCATATCAAGAGTAAAAAGGCAAATACTTTGGTAATGCTGGTATATGTCTTGAGTTTAACGACGATAGTGTGGGGTTCTTTGACAGGAACTTGGTTCGGATCTAAGGAAATCTTGATTGCCTTACCGTTCCTTCAAAAGCTTGTCATACCGAATATTTCCAACTATCCGGAGCTGTTTGGGCTTTCCTCCACAAGTGCACAGAATATGGTGATGAAGTTATGCTTTATCATTGGTACAGTGCAACTGAGTCTAGCTTGTGTACTGAATGTAGTTCATAAGTTGGTGAAGAAAGATATCAGCTTCGTGGCAGACATTGGTTGGTTGATAGATATT
>QJZS01000215.1 GCA_003247345.1 Spirochaetales bacterium | reverse complement strand
ACCATCAAGGTACTTGACCTTCTTGAGGCAGGGAATCCATTCAAGGATATAACTATGCGCAATGCCCGCTATTTCCGTGAAAAGATGGAAGCAGCCGGCTTTGATTTGGTCAAAGGAGAAACGGCGATTGTTCCTGTCATGATCTATGACGAGCAGAAAGCCGTGGCTATGGCTGACCGCCTTCTGAGTCTGGGAATCTATGTCATTGGATTCTGTTATCCTGTCGTACCGAAGAGTAAGGCAAGAATTAGGGTGCAGCTGTCCGCCACCCATACCCTCGAGGATTTGGATAAGGCGGTTGATGCCTTCAAGACCGTTGCAAAAGAGATGAAACTGCTTTAGATAAAGATCCGTTTCTCAAGCTCTTTTCCGTACTCTTTCAATTGGGCGAGTACCTTTTTCTCCTGAGCAGGAGTATCGGTACTTGCCAATTTTTCTTCAATCTTCCTGTTGAAGAATGTCCAATTCATTTTGATATCGCCTGGGGGGTTGAGAATTCTGTCAGCACAGAAGCTTCTCCACTTAAGATGCTGTTGATCAGTAAGAGCCTCTTCCCAGTTTCTTGCCACATACCGGAACAGCATGGTAGGAATCCTGCTGTCCTCGAAATCAAGATTGAGGGAAAGTTTTTCTTTTGGTTCTGCGTTTCTGATCAAGGCAAAACGTTTCTGATCCGCATCTCCAAAGAATCTATCATAGAGCTGGAAATCAACATCATCCACGCCTTCAAACGTGTCCTCGATCGCACGTGCAGTTAGAAGTAATTTAGGATGGCTTGCAATCTGTTCGTGTCTGAACAATGCCAAACTCTTGTCTATCCCCAGTTTTACTGCCAATTCGTCGGTAAGGACTACCAACGGGGAGACAAACGGGCACTTGTTGATTGCCAAGGTAAAGACTCCGTCAACTTTCAGAAGTGTCTCTTCGGTGGCTTGTAAGAGAGGTGCAGTATCTTTGCTGAGATCAAAACAGATGATCGCATTTGGTTTGTTGCGCATGTGCGTGATAGGCGTGATAAGGCGTGAACATCCTTCATTCTTGCTGAAGAAGGCTGCCGTGTATAACACAGGTTGCCCAAACGGGGTGGCAACAACTTTCTTTACCTGACTCTTGGAGCGAAGGGCAAAGTAATAATCGTACAGCTTGGGCTGTTTTTCCTTGATGAGTTTCGCTACCTGGATGGTTGCCCGTACATCGACGAGGGCATCATGGGCTCCTTCCTGTTCAATATTATTTGCCTCGGTTAGGCTGGTAAGTTTAAAAGTCGGGTTGCCGGTAGTTTCTTTTCTAGGAGGCCATTGGATTCCCTCAGGGCGTAAATCATATGCCGCTCGAACCAAATCGATGATATCCCAACGGCTGCAGTAGTTTTCCCACTCCCTCTTATAGGGGTCGAAAAAATTGCGATACAGGGTATTTCGGATGAACTCGTCATCGAAACGGATATTATTAAAGCCTGCTACTACTGTATTAGGCTTTGAGAATTCGTTGTTGATTCTCTGAATCATTTCGCTTTCGGTGATACCTTTTTCGTTCACTTCCTGTGGGGTGATTCCTGTTATGGTGCATGATAAGGGGTCAGGAAGATAATCGTCACTGAGTTTGCAATACAGGGTGATTGGTTCTGCAATAGGATTAAGGGCTAAGTCTGTTCTTTGTCCTGCAAATTGCGCAATTCTATCATAATGGCTATCTAGGCCGAAGGTTTCTAGGTCGTACCAGAATATTGTTGGTTTATTCATAGTTGGCAGTGTACCACAGAAGTCAGATTCTGTCTTTTTTCAAAGGGGTAGTTGTTCTCTTTTCATCAGTGTCTTATCATGATACAAAGGATGAAAATGAAATATCTGGCAACGATTGTACTGATGATCGGTCTGCTCTTTCCCCTTGGTGCGAAAGATCCGACCCCCAATGATGTCACGGTAGCCGTAGCGGCAATTACCGATACTACCATCTGCGCTGTTGCCGCTTTTTTGAATACGCCATCCTTCCAATTGCCTGGAACAAATTTTTACTTCAGGAACAATGAAACGCTTCCCTCCGTCCTATCGTTTGACAATGCTGACATCGGGACATTCCTTCCGCTATTCATGGCAAGAAAAAGTAATTCTTCCAATTTCCTTACTTCCTTGCTGGATGCGGCAAAAGGCCCACTCAATGATATAGCGATTCAGTATCTTACGGTACATGCGTGGGAAGAAGGCCATGCCTTGCTCAAAGGAGCTGCAGTTACTGGATGGGGGGATGGCATGACACTGGCCTCACTTATGGGCACCGTTGTGACAACCGGGAAGATTCCTCCAATCACAATTACCGTTGATGTGAATGTGAAAGGAAGAAGAGTGAGTACCCCTGTTCGGGTTGAAGGTGAATTTATGCTACACTCTGATGATGAAGGCTACTTTGAAGTACAGCCGGTAGCTTTGAAAATAAATGGGAAAGAAGCCGAAGTGTAGATTGGGCTTTTTCAATATATGGGAGGAAACATGTCCAAAATTGTGCAAAAGACCGAGGAATTTCTGACGAGATGGGGAGTGGATGCCGCTTCAGTGGATATGAAGCAGTTGTTGGATACCTTTCTCAGGGAAATGGAAAATGGTCTTGAAGATCAGAATAGTAGTAGTTTGAAGATGATTCCTACCTATACTGAAGTAGTGCAGAATATTCCAAAGAATGAACCGGTGATCGTACTGGATGCCGGCGGTACAAATTTTAGGACCTGTTTGGTTACGTTTGACGATGACGGGATTGCCCATATTGAGGACTTCAGGAAAGTTTCAATGCCGGGGGTAAAAGAAGAGGTAACTGCTAAGCAGTTCTTCTCTACTTTTGCCGACGAAGTAGAAAGGCTCATTGATAAGAGTGACAAAATCGGATTTTGTTTCTCTTATGCTGCCTCCATTACCAGTGATCATGACGGAATCCCCTTGGTTTTCTCAAAAGAGATCAAAGCACCTGAGGTAATAGGAAAACCGGTAGGTGCAAATCTTTTAGCAGAACTGGCAAGACGTGGGTACGACGTATCGAACAAGAAAGTTGCCGTACTCAATGATACTGTTGCCACCTTGCTCGCCGGACAAAGTGCTAAAGCAGAGGTTCCGTACAGCGGATATATCGGCTTCATTCTCGGTACCGGTACCAACACCGCTTATGTTGAACAGAATACGAATATTACCAAATTGAATCTGACCGATGAAAAAAGCCAGATCATCAATATTGAATCTGGCAATTTTGATTTCTGTCCAAGTGCGCTTGACCGTGAATTCTTCGACTCCACCAAAGCTCCCCAGCAATACCATCTTGAGAAGATGATCAGCGGTGCTTATCTTGGACCATTAAGTACTTTGGTAATCCAAAAAGCAATTGAAGATAAATTATTGAGTGAGACCTTCGCCCGGAGATTTGAAAAATTGGGCACTGTGAACACCACGGTGATGAGCAACTACCTTGAGATGCCTTTCAATAAGGACTACGAATTGGTTGCCTGTTGCGATGGGAATGAAGATGATGCAGTGGCTTTATGGATGATCATCGATGCTTTGACCGCACGGGCAGCCAAGCTCACCGCTGCAAATTTGGCGGCAACGGTCATCAAAAGCAACAGCGGAACTGATCCAAGGAAGCCCATTTGTATTAATGCAGATGGAACTACATTTTACAAGACCGAGTATCTGAAGAAATATACTGAATATTATCTGCATACATACTTGCAGTTGGGAGAGCGGCGTTATTATCGGTTCGTCAGAATCGACGACTCTCCAACCCTTGGAGCAGCTATAGCAGGACTCAGCCTCTAGAGAGGATTGTATGGGCGACTGTTTCAGCCTTGCCAAACGAAGCAGAATCATGGCAAGCATCAAAGCAAAGGACACCAAGGCGGAACTCCTTCTCAGAAGATATCTGTTCCGTCAGGGGTTCCGATTTCGGGTGAATGATAATCATTTACCCGGTAAACCTGATATTGTCCTTCCCAAATATAAAACAGTCATCTTTGTAAATGGATGTTTTTGGCATGCCCATCAAGGGTGCAAGCATTTTGTGATGCCAAAGACTAATATTCCGTTTTGGGAACAAAAACTACAAAGAAACAAAGAAAGGGACCAAAGGGTGTGTGCCCAATTGTTACAGATGGGGTACCGGGTCCTTGTGGTTTGGGAATGTGAACTCACTCCCGCCCAAAAGCGAGAGGAGACCTTATCTGGAATTGTGAATGAGATTTGGCAAAGCCCCTAGACTTCGTCAGCTCTACTGATCAAACTTCGCTGCCAAGAAAGTAGATAATCATGACGCTCTTGATCATCTCCTTGACAGTCAACTGTGACACGATACACAGGTTCTGTTTTACTTCCACGCATCCACAGGTAATCGGTAACAACCCCATCTTCGCTTTTCAATGCAACCTTGTACCCGCCGGTGAAGGGAGCTGTTCGAAACTCTTGTCCAAGCCCTTCTGTTTCTTTAGTTCCCTCGGTCTGATACACCGTATAGGAATAGATATCCCACTGTTTTAGCTCAGCTTCCTTAGTTTTCCAGTCTGATTGAAGAAGTAGCTCATACTTGTTTTTTAATACCTCATGACTAGTATGGATCTGCATCTTCGCATCGCTAGAGAATGCGCCAGTGGTTGTATAAGAGGGAAGACTATCTATTATTTTCTCCAAAGTGATAGGGTGGGGTACATCCGCTCCTATTGCTCGGAACCAAAGTTTGGCAATTTCTCTATTACGTAATAATTTAACCATACTCATGAGGGTGTTCATGGGATCTCGTACCTTTGCCGGATGTGTGATATTCCCCCCGTTCGAGCCTTCACCAAGGACAGGAACCAAATACCCTTCACTACGTTTCTGCTCGGCAAGATGGACCACATTTGCTTCTCCGACTTCCGATCGGAAAACTTCAGCATCAAAGGCCTGTGCGATGTGGTTTATGCGATTTGAGGTAGGTCCATTGACGACAGTCGCAAGCAAGGAGGTGGGATTTTTCAAGCGGGAGAGGGAGAGCTCAGCCAAAACAACGAGAGCAAATACGCTTTGAGCCTCCAGAATTTTTGCTTTTCCAGTTTTTTTCTGAATGTATACAAGGTTTCCCCTGTCTCCATCATTATCAGGTACGTAGCCTAATCTGTATGAGTGATCCTTTTGGTACATCGCTTCCAAGGTTTGTTGGCAAAGTTGCAGGTTCTCCCCTTCGGGTACGATGGCATGAACGATTTGTCCAGGTTTGTTATTCAGCATGAATACTTTCAAACCAAGCGAAGTCAAGAATCCTTGATCAATGCTTACGGATCTTGCGCTCCCATTGAGTTCTC
>QJZS01000049.1 GCA_003247345.1 Spirochaetales bacterium | reverse complement strand
ACAACCTTGGCTTTTCGTAGGAGACTGGGGGCCGATGAAGTGGTCGTGGTGGCAAATCTAAACGGCAATTCTATGAACATGCTTCCAGGGGCAGGAGTGCAACGCACCTCTGCAGCGGGCGTTGCAGGTTGGGATTCTGCCAAAGGAGGCCAATGCCGAGGCATACCATTGGATGATGGTCTTTGGGTTGACCTGTGGGATGGGTCACAATGGTCAGCACAACAAGGCAAAATCGCGGTGGAAGTACCCTCCCACTGGATCAGGATTTTAAAAAGGATGTGCTGAAGTGCCTTCGAACAATAGAGATTTTTTCTCTCTTTACTCGATTTTTAGATAGTTCATACAGACATGGTTCTTAGCATGATAGGTTGCAATATCGATTGTATGTAAACAGAAAACAACCCCCCGAAGGAGGTTGTTCACACACAGATTCTTATATGTAGATTAGATCACTCTAGGATCAACATCTTCATCATAGTTGATGTCAGAGAAGCCGAAGCCGTGGATCTGTTCGTATTCCTCAACGACGCCATCCATATCACCTTGGACCAGAGGTTGACCCTCTTGTTGCAGTGCCCAACGCTTTTCTACTTCAGCCTGAACATCACTGAGCATTTCCCAATCATCAACCCTGATTCTTCCTTTCTCGTCGGTTAAAACAGCTTTGTCAGCATACAGACGATCGAGGAACAAACGGTAAATCTGTTGGGTACAGTGCTCGTGTATGTTTTTCTCTTTCATGACCTGATATAACAGAGCCATGTACAAAGGAACTACTGGAATAACGGCACTTGCTCTGGTAACCAAAGCCTTGTTTACCGAAACAAAAGCTTTACCGTTCACTTTTTCAAGCTTCTTGGTTAAAGCTGCTGCACTGTTTTCCAAATGCTCTTTTGCCTTACCGATGGTACCTTCACGATAGACAGGGTAAGTGATTTTCGGTCCGATATAGGAGTAGGCTACGGTCATAGCATTCTCTGCAAGCAGATTCTGCTCAAGTAGATAGTCAATCCAAAGACTCCAGTCTTCTCCGCCCATGACCTTGACCGTTTCTACGATCTGATCCTCGGTAGCCGGCTCAATAGTAGCCTGTTTGACTTCATCACAACCAAGATCAACGGAGAGGGCATTGAAGGACTTGCCGATCGGCTTGAGAACCGAGCGATAGGTCTGACCGGTTACCGGATCATTTCTCAGTGGGCTTGCCAAACTGTAGATGACCAGGTCGACTTGACCCATTTCCTCTTTGATCCTCTTTGCGGTCTCTTCCTTGATCTCATTGCTGAAGGCGTCACCGAACACAGAACTTGCCTTCAAGCCATCCAGGGTAGCCTGTTTCTCAAATGCCATGGTGTTGTACCAGCCGGGCGTTGCCGTTTTTTTCTCACTTGGCTCTCTTTCAAAAGAGACATTGATGGTGTCGGCATTTCCTGCATAGGCAGCAACAATTCGGCTTGAGAGGCCATACCCGGTTGATCCTCCGAGGACAAGCACCCGCTTGGGGAGATTGGACCCATCAGTGGTGGGGTAGTTTGCATCCTTGGACTGCTTCGCATGGGTAAGTACCCAGTCAATCTGATCCTGGACATACCGTCTGCACCCGGCGGGGTGTGCGGTCAAAGAGACATTCCGTAATACTTTCTTGGTAATGATCACAACTATATCCTTTCTTGTTCGCTGTTGACGATACACATCCAGCTTGCCTCAGCGGCAACCTTTCCGTTGACGGTGATGGTTCCAGTCTGGCGCAGCATCTTCTGGGAAACACGCTTGTTCTGTACCTCGATGACAGCCTTATCCCCAGGACGAACCTGCATGCGGAACTTCGCCTTGTCAATCGTTGCGAGCACAAAGAAGGCCCCGTGTGGGAGTAATCCCACCTGGCAGACTCCTGCGCCTCCACATTGGGCCATGGTCTCAATGAGGATTACTCCGGGAACTACCGGGTAATCGGGGAAATGGCCTTTGAAAAAGAAATGGTCATCCGTGAAAACGCGTGTTGCAATGGTATGTTCCTCATCAACCTCTATCAGTTCATCCAAGAACAGGAAGGGGTCCCGATGAGGAAGCAACTCTTGTGGTGTTTCATACTTACTGGACATTTTATTCACTCCTATGCTGGTTTATATGCTTTGAAAAGCAGTACACCGTTATGCCCGCCGAAGCCCAATGAGTTGCTTAATGCATAACGAATTGTACCATTCTTTCCCTGATTGGGTACATAATCAAGATCACAAACTTCATCAGGGGTATTGAGATTAATCGTACAGGGGAAGTACTGGTCGCGGATTGCGAGCAAACACACGATAGCCTCTACTGCACCGGCAGCTCCTACCAGGTGACTGGTCATGGACTTGGTGGAAGATACCTTCAGTTTGTAGGCATGGTCTCCGAATGCAAGCTTGATTGCATTGGTTTCCATCGAGTCGTTTGCCGAGGTACTGGTACCATGGGCATTGATATAATCAACTTCATCAAGAGATGCACCAGCCATCTTCACGGCATCCTGCATAGCTCTTGCTGCACCCTTGCCTTCAGGATTGGGAGCGGTGAGGTGGTATGCATCACAGGTCATGCTGTATCCGGCAATTTCACCAAGGATGGTTGCTCCGCGCTTTTGGGCGTGGGAAAGGGATTCAAGTACAAGCATGCCAGCACCTTCTCCAATAACAAATCCATCACGAGTCTTGTCGAACGGGCGACTTGCTTCCAGTGGAGTGTCATTGAACTTGGTAGCCAATGCTTGAAGTCTGCAGAATCCTGCAACACTGAGCTGGGTGATGGCAGCTTCTGTTCCACCAGCCAACGCTACATCTACCATACCAAAGCGAATTGCATTGAATGCATCGCCGATGGCATCGGTTCCAGATGCACAAGCGGTGACGGTGGTGTGGCAAGGCCCTTGCATTCCAAAGTGGATTGCAATGTTTCCTGCTGCCTCATTGGTGATGAGCTTGGGAATGGTAAGAGGAGCAACTGCGTGAGGTCCGCGTTCGAAAAGCTTAGCAAAGTTTTCTTCAGCAACCTCAAAGCCTCCGATACCATTACCCATGTATACGCCACTGCGGTAAGGGTCGTAGGAGCCTTGCTCCAACCCTGCCTGATTCATTGCCTGAACTGCAGCATGGGCTGCAAATTTGGTGAAATCAGCCATACCGCGAAGTTCTTTGCGCTCAAGAAGATCGGAAGGATCGAAATCCTTGACCTCTCCTGCAATTTTTGCAGGGAACTCGGTAGCGTCGAATTTGGTGATCGGACCAATACCGCATACACCGGCCTTAATCTGTTCCCAGAACTTCTCAACCCCATGTGCGAGTGGGTTGACGGTTCCCATTCCTGTTACTACAACACGTTCTGTCTGTGCCATGATAATCCTCCTTACATCGCCATCCCGCCATCAACAGCCAATACTTGACCAGTGATGTAGGATGCCTTATCGCTTGAGAGGAAGGCCACGGTTTGGGCAACCTCTTCAGTATTTCCAATTCTCCCCAGAGGAATCTGGGTCTTAATCGTATCTTTTACCTTGTCAGAAAGGACCTCGGTCATGGAGGTCTCGATGAAACCAGGAGCAACTACGTTGACCCGTACGTTTCTTCCTGACAATTCACGAGCCAAGCTCTTTGAGAAACCAATGATACCAGCCTTGCTGGCAGCATAGTTGGTCTGTCCGCCATTGCCCATGATGCCCACAACACTTGAGATGTTGACGATGGCACCTTTTCTCTGGGTTGCCATCAAACGACCGATTCTGCGGCAGGTAAGGAACACTGAGGTAAGGTTGACAGCAATAACGTCGTCCCAAGCCTCGTCCTTCATGCGCATGATCAAACCGTCACGGGTGATTCCTGCATTGTTGACCAAGATATCAATTTCCTGGGCTTCGGAGACTACGGTCTCCAACGCAGAGGCGACACTCTCTCGGTCAGCCATATCGCAGCTGATGTGATGAACAAGCTCACTCTCCAACTCTGCAGCCTTGCTTCTGGAGAGATACCATACCTCGCAACCTTCAGCGAGTAGGGTCTGGATGATTTGCAACCCGATTCCTCGGGATCCCCCGGTCACCAGGGCTTTACGTGTTTCACTCATGAGTAATTTCCTTTCTATATGCTTGTATTGCATCTTCCTCGCCCAGGTTCTGGCAAGGACTCTCTGATTCACTGTTTTTCCAAAGACCGGTCAATACCGATCCAAATCCAACCTCTGCGACATTGCAAGCTTTCTCAGCTCTGATTGCCTCAAGAGCTTTCATTACCTGCGTCCAGCGAACTGGGCGTGCAAGCTGCATGCTCAAATGCTCTTTTGCGCTTTCTGCACTGGTAATAGGCTGTCCGTCGACACTGGAAATAACCAAGCCTTGGGGAGCCTTGAAGGTAAGAGTATCCAAGAAATCGGAGAAGGGTTTGGTTGCATCTTCCATCAGGGGAGTGTGGAAAGGTCCGGAGACACGAAGAGGGATCACTCTTCTGGCCCCCTGTTCGGTCAACAATTCCTTCGCTTGGGCGATGCTAAGCTGTAAACCGGCAATTACCACCTGTTTCTCGCTGTTGTCGTTGGATGCGTAGATACGCTCGATATTCGAAGCAGCAAGGGCAGAAGTAACCGTCTGGTAGTTCAATCCGATAACGGCAGCCATCCCAAGTTCCCCATAGATGTTGCTGACTTTCTGGGCTTCTTCATCCATCAATGATGCTCGTTTTCCGATCAGTGTGAACAAGGTCTCGTCATCAAAAATACCTGCTGCCGCGTAGGCTGCAAGTTCGCCAAGACTGAACCCACTATGCGCTGCGAAACTGGTTCCCAGTTCTGCAAGGCGAATCTGAGCACTTCGGCTTGCCAGTGTTACGGCAAGCTGGGTCATTTTTGTTTGTTTGAGTTCTTCCTCTGTGCCTTCAGCTAGTAGCTTATACATATCGATATGGCTTACCTCGCTGGCAAGGGCAAACAGATTCTGTACCTGCTTGCTTGCTGCAAAGAGGTCAAGAGCCATCTGAGGCTTTTGAGAACCTTGTCCGGGGTAGAGTGCGATCAATGTGTCCATGTTACTAATGTTCCTCCATAGGTGAGTCCTGCTCCAAATCCTACCATGATGATCTTTTGTCCTTTTTTCAGAAGTCCCTTGCGGTCCATCTCAGCTAAGGCAAGTGGAATGGAAGCGGCCGATGTGTTGGCATAGCGTTCAATGTTCATATAAAACTTTTCTTCAGGGATATTATACCGCTTTGCACAGGCTGCGATGATTCGCATATTTGCCTGATGGGGCACAATCCAGTCGATTTCATCGATGGTCAAACCGTTTCGGTCGGCCAGTGTTTCAATCGTCTGCAAAATGGTTCTCACTGCAAACG
>QJZS01000019.1 GCA_003247345.1 Spirochaetales bacterium | reverse complement strand
ATCTGCTCTTTGAAACTTTGCGTCTGTGCCTTGACCTCTTCTGCTGAAAGAGCTTCGGCCCAAGCCGCTTCTTTGTTGACCTGTTCCACTAATGGTTGAAGGGACTTGATGTCTTTGTCTTGTTTGGTCCCGAACAGTTTGGTAAATAATGAGGTGCCCATGAAATTCTCTCTTACTAAAAAATTAAGGGTTTTGCCCCTTCTTTATAAGTATACTCATTATGAGTTAGAGAGAAAAGCGAAACTGTTACGAAAACACTGGGACAATTCAACACACACTGTATCAAATTGATACAATCTTGCTGGCGTAAACGTATCCTATATGCTATAGTGCTTGCATGGTTGTCTGTTATACAGGGGGTGGTACCCTAGGGCATGTGTTTCCCGCGTTGGCGGTACATGAACATCTCTCACTTGTTGAGGGGTACCAAGCCTATTGGATCGGTAGGGAAGAGAAAGCTGAACGAGAGGCGGTGGAACAAGCCGGAATTCGGTTTTTCGCTGTCCGGTCAGGAAAATTCAGGCGGTATCGGTCAATCAGGAATATCACTGACATCGGCAATATCTTCGTTGCCTTTTTTCAATCCTTTCGGATATTGAGGACAATACGACCGGATGTTCTGTTTTCCAAGGGAGGATTTGTCTCGGTTCCCCCGGTTCTTGCAGCTTTTATTCTCCGCATTCCGGTCATAAGTCATGAAAGCGATTCTACCCCCGGTTTGGCAACCAGGATCAATTCCCGCTTCTCAGTCTATGTCTGCGTTCCCGCTATCGAGGGGTTCGAGGCACTTGGCAAACAGAAGCTTCAGGTGACAGGCAGTCCCATCCGCAAAATGTTATTGGATGCAAAGTACGATAAAAAAGCAAAAACAAGGCCTGAATTTCTGAAAACAGGGCAAAAACTGATTCTGGTCCTCGGTGGAAGCAGTGGGGCTGTACAAGTCAATACTCTGGTCAGACAAAATTTGGACGAACTTTGCAATCTGGGTTTCGTATATCACCAGTGCGGCTCCCTGGATGCGCAACATATCGAACACGACGATTATCTAGAGGTTCCCTTTATCGGGGAAGAGCTGGCACAACTGCTGGCCCATGCCGATTTGGTAATCAGTCGGGCAGGGGCGAATACGCTTGCAGAGCTCGCCTTATTCGCCTGCCCCTCATTGTTGATACCGCTTTCGGCCGAAACCAGCAGAGGAGACCAAATTGATAATGCAAACCGTCTTGCAAAGATGGGTGCGGCAAGAGTACTCTTGTCACAAGATATATCAGAGAACCGTTTCCTGAAAGAAGTGGTTGCTTGTATGGGCGATGAAGGGCTCCGCCTCCGTTTGGGACAACGGATCGGAGCATTGACAAACGAAGACAGTGCACAGCGCATCGCATCGCTGTTGCTATCTGTGAAGGAGTAAATCCATGCAGTGGGGTTTGACCGTTGGTTCGGTGTATTTCAATTCGGTGGATATCATCATCTTTTCCTTGGCCATTGTCGGAGGAATAGGGGGAGCCTTGACCGGTTTTGCAGATGCATTTGCAAACCGTAGCGGATATCTTGTAGGTTTCTTTGTCGCCTTGATGTTCACCAAATTGCTTGCTGATATAATCGCCCAGGCTTTCAGCTTTCCCTTGATGGCGGCTAGCTTGATCAGCTTTGTGATTTTGTTCCTCATCGGGTATGGGGCAATGAGAATCGTTGGTAATCTGTTGGAAACAGCCTTGAATGCAACAGGGCTAAGCTCTGTCAACGGACTTCTCGGATTTTTATGGGGTGTCTTGGAAGTGGTGGTCGTCTCTGCCCTAGTCGTGTATATATTGGAACTCCAGACAGCTTTCGACCTCTCTTCTATTTTCGATAAGAGCCAATTTACCTTGAATATCGTACGACCTTTGGTACCAGAGACAGTGAGCTGGATTACTTCCACTGTGCAGTTGCCCAATGTTTGAAGCTCTTGAACCGTATCAGCCTGGCATGGCTGCACAACTGAAACAACAAATCCAAGAAGGAACGCTCAGTCAGGTGAATCTGTTCGGTGGCAACCGGTACAGTTTGAGAATGAGCTTCGCCCTTGAGGTTGCAAGAGTACTGTCATGCCATGAAGACGGTAGAGCGGAATGCAATTGCGAAAGTTGCAGGAAATTCAAGACACTGTCAGTCTCAAATGTGATCATCATCAGCCAAAGGGATCACAGAAGCGTGGTGGAAACCGCATTGTCTACCTTTGAGCGAATGTACAATGAATTCTCCAGAACCTTTCTTATACTGAGCATCAAGCGCCTACTCTTACAGTACCATCCGGCTCTGCTTGAAGGAAGTGTGACACAAAGCCAGAACAGCGCGGCCAATACGGCCTCGAACGTAAATGATATTCTCATGGATGTGATGAAAGCACAGGATTTGGATGCGAAGAGTGCCAAGAAACTTGCAACGGAACTTCGCGCCAGCCTGAAAGGGCTCTGGTCGGCAGCAAAGAAGAACAGTACGGTGACCATCGGTCAGGTACGGGCTTTGGATCAATGGGTAAACCAGACGAGCATGGGAGGTGAAAAAAGATTCATCATCCTGGAGGCGATGGAACAAACCAACAGCTCGGCGAGAAACAGCCTGCTCAAAATGTTGGAAGAGCCGGCAAAAGATTCCTACTTCTTTCTGCTCAGCGAATATCCCAATAGAATCATGCAGACCATACTTTCCCGTGTAAGACGGTATAATTTCCCATCGTTGTCGGAAGAGGCTGTCGGTATGTATCTTCAACCTTTTTATATGCATGACAAGCAGTACACCGATCTTCAGTCCTTCTTCCTTGAAGGGGGAGGGATGGATTTGTCGGCAATTTCCCGGTATGCAGAGACTATCGGGAAATCTGTGGAACAAAAGCGATACCTGAGTACCTCCGAGCTGACCGACCTATTGTCGCAGATTGATCAAATGCAAGGGTACGAATATCTTTTGACTTCCTTGTTGGATTATTTTTCCAAGACCACGACCTCCAGAAGGCTGCAAAAGATTGCGATGCTCATAAACAGTTCCTATAACACCGGCTTATTGTATAACCAGAACAGCCGCCTGATGTTGGAGGCTTTGTACTATAGAATGATGGAGGAGACATGAAGAATTTTGTACAGCGAGCAATCCAGAAGATTGACCAGCTGGATTCCAAGCAGATTGTCGAGATCCTGAAAAACCAGGCCAGCGATGCGGAAATGCTGGAGAGTGTTTTGGAATCAATACAGGATGGCGTGATTTTGACCGATGACCATATGCGCGTACACTATGCAAACAGCCGGTGCAGAGCTTTGGTCCCCATGGTCAGGCTGAAGAACATCGACGGTCTGCCGCTCTCCAGGATTATTGAGGATGAACACGTATTGAGGTACATCCTGCTGGCTGTACGGGATAAGCATCAGGATGAGAACAATGAGTTTACCTTCCAAAAGGGCAGCGCTGTACAGACCATAGCAGTCACCGTATATACCTACCAGAGCAGCTCGGAGAGGATCAACGCCTCATTTGTGATTATGTTCAGCGATGTCACCGAACATAATGCAAACGAAGCCCGACTTCGCAGAAGTGAAAACCTCGCATCCATGACCACGATGGCCGCAGGCGTTGCCCATGAGATAAAAAATCCTCTTGCTGCCATGGGAATACATCTCCAATTACTGAGAAAAGCCTTTGACAGAAAGGAAAGTCTGACCATAGATGATGCTGAGCGGTATCTAGCTGTCTTGGAAGAGGAAATCACCAGGCTGAACAGCATCGTGGTGGATTTCTTGTTTGCCGTCAGACCCATGGATACCAGACTTAGATTGGGGCAGATTACCAAGACCTTGGAAGATATTTGTTCATTTGTGGAACCCGAATTGGAAGAGAACAAAGTAAGCTTGGTTCGCGACTTTGCAACCTCGCTTCCCCGGCTTGAATATGACGAACACCTGCTTAAGCAAGCTCTATTGAATTTGATCAAGAATGCGATGAATGCAATGGAGAATGGCGGAAAGCTTACCCTACAGACCCTGCTTGACGGAGATCAGGTACTCATCAGGATCAAGGATACCGGAATAGGGATGTCCGAACAGACACAGCAGAAAATCTTTGAACCTTATTTCACCACCAAAGCGACAGGTACAGGCTTGGGGTTGACGGTGGTATATAAGATTCTCAAGGAACATAAAGGTGATATCACCATCCATAGCAGGCTGGGGGAAGGAACAACCTTCACCCTGTCATTCCCGGTCCCAAAGAGTGAGCGGCTTGCCCTTAAATGGGAGTCGGTAACGGAGGCTGATTATGAAGCGTAGCATCTTGGTTTGTGACGACGAAAAGAATATCAGAAGCGGCTTGGCGATGGCGATGGAGCTTGAAGGGTTTGCAACCTTTCAGGCAGAGGACGGGCAGGCTGCATGGAATTTGATCAGCAAGGAATCGATTGATCTGGTTATCACCGACCTCAGGATGCCCAACATGAGCGGTGAGGAACTCTTGAAGCGGATCAATGGAGCCTATCCTCGAATGCCGGTGATCGTGCTTACCGGCCATGGAACCATTGAGACTGCCGTAGAGGCAATGCGAGGCGGAGCCATAGATTTCTTCACCAAGCCTGTTGATTTGGATCGATTGACGCTGGTTGTAAAGAAAGCACTTTCCAATACGGACTTGTTTGCAGAGCATGAAAGGCTGAAAGAAGAGGTTGCACAGCTCAAATTACGAAACCGTTATGACCGGATTATCGGCAAGAGCCAGAAAATGGTTGCACTGATGGACGTAGTAAGTCAGGTTGCTCCTACCAAAGCTTCTGTCTTGATCACCGGAGAGAGTGGGGTCGGCAAGGAGTTGGTAGCTGATGCAATCCATCAATTGGGAAATCGCAGTGACGGACCTTTGGTCAAGGTTCACTGTGCCGCCTTGACATCCAGCCTTCTGGAAAGCGAGTTGTTCGGCCATGAAAAAGGATCCTTCACAGGTGCGGTAAAAGAGAAACGGGGGCGCTTTGAATTGGCTGACGGCGGAACAATATTCCTTGATGAAATTGGAGAAATCGATGGGGCAACTCAGGTAAAGTTGTTGCGTGTTCTCCAGGAAAAACAGTTTGAGCGGGTCGGAGGGGAGAAATCCATAACCGTTGATGTTCGTATCGTATGTGCGACGAACAAGGATTTGCTTAAGGAGATTGAGAAAGGAAACTTCCGCGAAGACCTATATTATCGTTTGAACGTTGTTCATTTGGAAGTTCCCCCTCTGCGCGATCGCAAAGATGATATCCCTTTGTTGATGACGTCGTTCCTTACGCAATTCAGCAAGGAAAACAACCGAGCAATAGAAGGGTTCTCCAATCAGGCAAAACGTGCCCTGCTCAGTTATGACTGGCCGGGGAATATTCGTGAATT
>QJZS01000029.1 GCA_003247345.1 Spirochaetales bacterium | reverse complement strand
CATGATAGAAGCAGCACAAGCACGTAGTAGGATGAACAAAGCCATCCGAACCTTTTTCGATACTCGAAATTATACAGAGGTGGATACCCCGATTCTCAGCCCCACCCTAATCCCAGAGGCTACCATTGAGAATTTTTCCACACGATTTCAAAACCCATTCCTCCCTTCGACTGAACTGTATTTGGTCCCTTCTCCCGAAATCTATATGAAGCAGTTGATCGCCGAGGGCATCGGCAGTATTTACGAGATCAGCCATTGTTTCAGAAACAGCGAACAACTTGGACATATCCATAATCCAGAATTCACGATGCTCGAATACTATACGATGGATGCAAATGAACAAGATTCCATCACCCTCACCGAAGAACTATTCAAAGCATTACTACAGGATGATAGCCCCGATTATCTACGCCCTCCTTTCAGACGGATGACTGTAGCCGAGGCTATGCAGACATATGCACACATAGATTTACAGAAACACCAAAAGCAGAGTTCTTTGGCGGTAGAAGGACGGAAACTTGGTCTTTCCATCCCTGAAGCTCCGGAAAGTTGGGAAGAGACCTTCAACCGTATTTTCCTGACCTTGGTGGAACCCAACCTCCCGACCGATCGTCCTTTGGTTCTGGAGGAATACCCAAGGCAGATCGAATGTCTTGCCAAGGCACATGGATTTTACCGGCACAGATGGGAGTTGTATGTTCAGGGAGTGGAAGTCGCCAACTGCTATGACGAGGAACGGGAGGAGAATGCCATTGCTTCATATTATCAGAGCGAATATGCAAAACTTGTCGAAATCCGAAGCGAAAGTGGAACAATTATCCCCGATATTGACCCGTCCTTGGCCGAAAAATTTGCAAAAATGCCTGCATGTTCAGGGGTCGCAATTGGCCTTGATCGTCTATTGATGTTGCTGCAGGGGGAAAAGAACCTGCAGGGGGTGATTCTTTTTCCCCTTTATGATATGCTGGGGCTTGGCAATACACGTAATTCGTAATATATGAGGTAATAAACATGATTAAAGCAGGCCAAATCGATAAGGGAACAGCCTTATTGATCAAGGGGCAGCCCTTCGTGGTCGTTGACCGTGAATTTGTAAATCCTGGAAAAGGTTCAGCCTTCGTTCGTCTCAAAATGAAGAGTCCTTCCACTGGACAGACTTTGAGCGAGACAATGAAGACCCAAGATAACGCTGAGGATATTAACGTCATGGATCATGATTGTCAGTATCTCTACAATGATGGCGAGAACTTCCATTTCATGATGACTGATACATTCGATCAGATCGAAGTCCCCATGGGCACCTTCCCTGACTACGAAGTCCTGATGAAAGATGGCGAGACCTATCGCTGCACATTCTGGGAAGAACAACTTCTCGACATTCAGTTGCCACCGAAGGTAGTTTACTTAGTAGCTGAAGCAGAAGAAGCTGTTAAGGGTGATACCGTTCAGGGTGCAACCAAGTACGTAACCACTGAAACAGGTTTGAGGGTTCGCGTTCCCATTTTCATCAAGCAGGGTGAGAAGATCCGCATCAACACCGAAACCAAAGAGTATCTTGAACGCGTTAACAGCTAACAGTTCAACGTACACAGAAAACCTCCAAGCTTAAAGTTTGGAGGTTTTTTATACTTAAATCATCTGCATGCTTAGCATACAAAGAACAACAGAGAGCCCCTCATCAAGCAAATCAGCCGACCAAAATGCCTAAATCATCTTCTACCGAGGTAATTCCTGCTATTCCAAAGTTCTCTACCAGCACATTGGCTACATTGGGAGAAAGAAAAGCTGGAAGCGTAGGACCAAGGTGGATGTTCTTCACACCAAGAGAGAGCAAAGCAAGCAAGACGATGACAGCTTTCTGCTCATACCACGAGATGTTGTATGCAATCGGGAGATCATTCAGATCATCCAACCCAAAGATATCCTTGAGCTTCAAGGCAATCAAAGCAAGGGAGTAGGAATCATTACACTGCCCTGCATCAAGGACTCGGGGAATTCCACCAATATCGCCAAGGTTGAGCTTGTTATAGCGATATTTTGCACAACCTGCAGTGAGGATAACCGTATCCTTTGGTAACTTCTTGGCAAACTCTGTGTAGTAATCGCGACCTTTGGCTCTACCGTCGCAACCACCCATGACTACAAATTTCCTAATGGCTCCACTCTTTACTGCATCAACAATCTTATCAGCCAAAGCAAATACCTGTTCATGGGCAAAGCCACCGACTATTTCTCCTGACTCGATCTCTGTTGGAGCTGCACAGGTCTTGGCTAGTTCAATAATTTCGGAGAAATCCTTATGTTCGCCGATTCCGCCTTCGATATGCTTACACCCTGGATACCCTGTGGCGCCAGTAGTGAATAGACGATCTTTATACGTATCGAGTGGAGGAACAATACAATTGGTAGTCATCAGAATCGGACCATTGAAGACTTCAAACTCCTTCTTCTGCATCCACCAGGCATTACCATAATTGCCATAGAAGTTGGAATACTTCTTGAAAGCAGGATAGTAGTGGGCAGGGAGCATTTCTGAGTGGGTATACACGTCTACCCCAGTACCCTGCGTCTGCTCTAGCAGCATCTCAAGGTCTCTCAGGTCATGACCGCTGATAAGGATACCAGGATTTTTCCCTACCCCGATATTCACCTTGGTGATTTCGGGATTCCCATAGGTACTGGTATTTGCATCATCGAGCAAAGCCATCCCAACGACACCCCACTCTCCGGTTTTCAGGGTAAGGGCTACCAACTCAGCTACGCTTTTCTCTTCAAGCAGCTCACTCAATGTATCTTGTATAAACGTATCCAGATCTTCGTTGTCCTGAATAAGATTATTAGCATGTTTTGAGTATGCACTCACACCTTTGAGTCCGTAGGTAATCAACTGTTTCAGAGAACGTACATCCTCATCACTTTCAGCAAGCACTCCAACTGTCTTGGAAAATTCAGCATAGGAAGAGGTATCGGTATCCGAATATAATGCAGAGGCATCCAGACCCTCCCGGTTGGAGAGCTGGGAAAGCAGAGTTTCTTTTGCCTTAAGTGTGAGCAAGATTCTTTTGATCAACGCATCGTCATCAAAATTGGCATTGGTTATGGTAGTGAAGAGATTGTAGGTAACAATGTGGTTGATATCCTTACCTACAGGCTTTTGCTCACTTCTGAGCCTTGTGGCAACCTGGCTCAACCCTTTGGTCACCCAAACAAGTAAATCCATCATATTAGCGGTTTCCGGTTTTTTTCCGCATACGCCACCTTGTGTACATCCGGTATTACGGGCGGTTTCCTGACATTGAAAACAAAACATCTTATTGTCCATATGATTCCTCCTGGAATGATTAGAAGCTGACTACCAAGAACATTTTGAAACGTTCTGGTGCATATACGGCATGGGGAAGATCATGAGGCATTAGTATTGAATCCCCTTGGTTCAGAATATTGGTCTTGCCATCAATGATAATCTTTCCTTGTCCATCCAAGACTAAGACCAAAGCATCACCACTACTTGCGTGGGTGCTGATCTCTTCCCCTTTCTCAAAGGCAAAAAGGGTAAGACTATGGTGTGCATCCTGAGCTAGCGTCTTGCTTACCACCTGTCCATCCTGATACTGAATTTGGTCGGCAAAACTTAAAACCTCAGATGGTTTGAAATTTTTAAGCATCTCATTCCCCTTCTCCAACTATTGTAGTTTCAAATACAGCATAGGGTAAGGTCAGCAGTTTGTATGTTGTATTTACAACATAAGAAGGCACTTCAGAAAGCTTGTCCTTCTGAAGGAAACCTCCTATACTCTGCCCTATGGGAAAAACAGGAGTTCTGGTTTGGGAATTATAGAATTGCTTTTGGTCGCGGTAGGCCTGGCAATGGATGCTTTTGCGGTATCGCTTTGCAAAGGGCTTAGAATGCGTACAATCCGCTGGGGCCAAGGAATAGTTATTGCATTTTCATTTGGGTTTTTCCAAGCGGCAATGCCACTCTTAGGGTGGGCGCTCGGCCTACAGTTTGAACAGTATATCACCACAATCGATCATTGGATTGCTTTTGTCTTGCTTGCTATCGTTGGGGGCAAGATGCTCTATGATTCGGTCACAGAAGATCCTACTTGTCCTGTTGAGACTGTCGACAATCTCGATTTGAAAGAATTATTGCTGCTTTCCATCGCAACCAGTATTGATGCCTTGGCAGTCGGGATTACCTTCGCTTTTCTCAGCACCAATATCTTTCAATCCATAACTATCATTGGGGTAGTAACATTCATCATCTGCCTGCTTGGAGTGATTATCGGAAATCATTTCGGCAATCGCCTCCAAAGCAAGGCAGGAATTGTTGGTGGAGCTGTTCTCATCCTTATCGGATTAAAGATCTTACTCTCCCACCTTGGAGTCATCAACTTCTGATTCTGGATCTTCTGAAGGTTCACCACGATGGACTTTCCCCATCAAAATGAAAGCAACCAACATGGAAACCGAACCATAGAGGAAGATTGCCCTGAATCCGAACAAATCTATAAATCCACCGGTAATCGGGGGACTGATGATGGAAGCCAACTGGCTGAAGAAATAATAAAGCCCGGTATAGATTCCCACCGTCCGATAGGTAGACATCTGCCAGAGCATCGGAAAACTATTGGTTACTACCGATACCCAGAAAATACCAAAACAGAAAAGCAAAGCCCAGAATGTGTACTGTCTAATGGCTGCACTCAAATGGGATGTAAGTGGGTCATGGAAATAGATGCCTGCCAGAAGGACTACCAAGAAAGCCAAAGAAACACGGATGGTTTTCTTTCTTCCTATGCGGTGAGCTATGATACCAGAGGGTATAGCAAAGATAGCATAAGCTATTCCGACCATTCCTGCTGCCAAACTTGCCGTACCGCTGCTCGTCTGAAGAATATCCTTTGAATACAGTCCTACGAAAGGCAGAAGCCCTTGGTAGCCTATAAACCAGAACAACAAGGAAAGCAGGATGAACAAAGCACTCTTATCTTCCTCTGCAAAGATTACCTTCAAGGATTGAAGGATAGGTTCTTGTTTTTCACTTTCTTCATGAGCACTCGCCTTCTTCTCTTTTACGAAGAAGAAGAGAAGTAACACAGCTGCAATAACCAAAACTGAAGCTACTGGGAATGCCAAGATTTCCTTGGTTGGTCCAAGACCAGGAATAGTAATGGAAATATCCATCAAACGAGCCAGACCTACCGTTCCTACGATGGTGGCAATTCCACCCATTGTGTTGATAACACCATTGGCTTCACTTCTGAGGTCACCAGGGATCATATCTGGCATCAGCGCAAACAGCCTGTTTGAATAGATTCAGAACAAATACCAGTACAATCAAAATCCAAAGCGCTGACAGTGCTGAAAAAGGAATCAGGCCAAAAGCTACAGCAGTAATAGGAAGACAAATGACAATGAAGGGCATTCTCCTTCCTATTTTCGTTTGGGTTCTGTCACTGATAGCACTGAATATCGGTATTAAGAATATGGCCAATATATTGTCGAATGTCATAATCGAGCCGATAACTGCTTTCGATTCAACAAAACGAGCCAAAAAAATTGGAACATACGTATCATAGAGGGGGTCCATCAACCCCATTGTGAAGAATCCAAGCCCGATCAGAAAGGTCGTAAGATAATATCCTTTCAATCCACGTTTTTTTGCCTTGGCCATCGGTAACTCCTTCAAAACTCAATTGAAGACAGTGTACCATAGATTAGTCAAATGCGAGACTGCTTTCCTTGGCTCTGGACGAAAATTCCAGATTACGTTACACCATGCACATGCACAAAATTCATGATACCGCTGTAATCACCTCAAAAGAAACATTGCAGGACCATCTGGTCCTCACTGAAGAAGAACTCGCCTTTGATCCTTCAATAAATTCTTCGCTTCCTTTGAGCATTCCATCATATTTTCTTAATTTGATAGATCCCCAAAATCCTGATGACCCCCTTCGTAAACAAGTAGTGCCATCGGTGAACGAGCAACTTCCTGATTTGGGAGCCATGAAAGACCCTTTGGCTGAGGTAAGCCATAGCGTGACGGAAAGACTTATCCATCGATATCCCGCCAGAGTAGCCTTTCTTACCACTGATATTTGCCCTATGTACTGTCGTCACTGTTTCCGAAGGCGATTTACGGGAACATTCCAAGGCCCAGCTTCAGAGAAACAAACCGAGGAAGCCGCTCAATATGTTGCCGACCATCGGCAGGTGACGGAAATATTGTTTACAGGGGGAGATGTTTTAACACTTAGCGATAGTCGCTTAGAACAAATGATTAGAGCATTCCGTTCAAAAAGGCCAGATCTCATCATTCGCATCTGTACACGAATGCCAGCATCTTACCCAATGCGTATCACCGATGGTTTGATTACCATGCTCAAACAATTTGATACGGCACCCTTCTATCTGATGACCCAATTCAACCATCCCAAGGAGCTTACAGAACAAGCCACTGGAGCGGTCAACCGGTTCGTTGATGCAGGGATCCCTGCAATGAATCAGACGGTTTTACTTTCCGGTGTGAATGATGAGGTATCGGTCCTGGAAGACCTGTGTAACAAACTGCTCTTTAACAGAATCAAACCGTATTACCTCTTCCAAGGCGACCTTGTGGAGGGAACCGCACATTTTCGCGTACCTTTGGAAAAGGGATTGGCTCTTGAAGAAGAACTGAGAAAACGGCTGTCAGGTTTGGCAATGCCTGTATATGCGATAGATCTTCCAAATGGCGGCGGAAAGGTTCCTTTGAGCAGAGCCTACCTCATAGGGAAAAATGCGGAAAATGCGTGGTTATTCAAAACTACTGAAGGGGAAATCCGTACGTATCCCGATCCTCTTACTCAGCGCTGATACGATCAAGAACCTCTTGGATAGCTTGGGTTCGAATGGATTGACGAAGGGCTTCGTATACTTCTGGATCAAGATATGTCACGGTCGGAATATCAGCAAAAGTGGGAATTGCTATTACCTCTTGCCCACTCTTTACTGTTGCAGTGGTAGTAGCGGTTGTATCAGTAGTAGAAGCAGTTGCTGAAGCCGTGTCTGTTGTTGAAGTAGCAACAACAGCTTTTGTAGTAGTTGCTGTTGCAGTAGTATCAGAGGTGGTTGCTGTGGTCGTCGCTTCCGTAGTAGTTGTTGTCACAGCAACTGGTTCTTGAGTTTGTGTACTGACCGTAGTAGCGGAAACTACAGGAGTTTGCGGAACAAAGTTCAGTTCA
>QJZS01000082.1 GCA_003247345.1 Spirochaetales bacterium | reverse complement strand
GAAAGCCTTCCTGTTGGAACAAGTATTATCATGAGTCTGATAGGGCAATATGTAGTCTAAATAGCTCAAATAAGGATTGTATAGATATGGAAGATATTTTATCCTCCCAGGACAGCCGTATGCATTATGCATGGTGGATTCTCGCTGCCTCTTGTGCGTTTATTTTGGCTGTGTTGGGTATTATCAATAGTTGCCAAGGCATTTTCTTGGTCCCAGTCACGAGGGAATTGGGGATTTCAAGTTCCCAATTCTCTCTCATGATTACCTTGCAGGGCTTGATGGGCTTATTGTCTATGCCCATAGCTGGTATCATCATACCTAAATTAAACATACGTATCATTCTGGGAGTTGCTTCGCTTTTCTATTTTGGTAGTTTTACGATGCTTTCCTCGATACACTCCTATTCCCAAATGCTCTTGCTAGGTGGAACGCAAGGCTTGGCGGGGGGCTTTCTTCTGTACATTCCTGTAGCTGTTATGATAGGAAACTGGTTCCAGGAAAAACAAGGTTTCGCGATGGGGCTGGCTTTTGCCTTTACAGGTATAGGCGGGGCTATATTCAATCCGGTCGGAAGTGCCCTTATAGTTAACTTAGGATGGAGAAACGGGTATTTGCTGCTTGGTTTGTTGGCTGCCCTTATTGCTTTTCCGGCGATTCTTATCTTCAGATTTTCACCTGCAGAAAAAGGGTTTTTTCCCTACGGCAGTAAGGGAAAGAGTGAAGCAATACAAGCAGAGTCTATTAAACACCCTGATGGATTTCGCTCTGTTTATTTTAAACTGATTATTGTGTGGGCAATTGCCATTGGTGCCTTGGGTGGGGTGATGTACCACATCCCTGCCTTCGTCAGTCAACTGAAGCATCCAGCAGCATTGGGTGGGACAGTCATGTCAATTTTCATGGTTTCAATGACCATTGGCAAGATTGGATTGGGCTTTCTGAATGATAGATTCGGAACATTAAAAACAATAATCTTCTTCAACCTGCTCGCAATTTCTGGCATTTCTTGTTTTTTGCTTGCCGGCCATAATGTCTTGTTCTTATTGATTGGTGCCTTCTTGTTTGGTCCTGGAATGGCTCTTATGTTGGTAGAGACCCCGATTCTAGTGAGGAAAATCTTTGGGGGTAGCCAATACAGCGCCATCTATTCCATAATTTCAATGCTTATGAATGTTACCGCAACAGTAAGTGTCTTTATATATGGCGTTGTGTTTGACCATACTCAGTCCTATTTCCCAAGTTTTACAGGTATTCTCCTGTGCCCGATATTGGCAGGTTTCATTGCTATTTTGGTATTGAAAAGCAAAAAGGGAAGGCAATAACACACTGAGCCTAGTAAACCAGGTTGAAGACAAAAATATTTTGTGAGTTATACTGGGTTTAAGACTTATCGTCACTATCTTCCTGATGATGTTTAACCGAGTCTTTATATGTGCCACGCATGTAATGTCCGCCATCTTTCAACCAGCGTCCACAACGCTTTAGACCTTCCCAATGGCCAATAATGATGTTTACGATAAAAAGAATGACTGCGGCTATGATGCCAAGGATAAAGAATGTGACAGCCAATCTGTTTTCGCGATAGAGGGCAGTCGCAAACAACTGAAGTGTTGCAAGATAACGTTGAACGTACAGATTCTGAGGTGAAGGGTGTTCGACCATCGTAAGGTCTCCCCCGGGTTGTGTATCATAGATGAGGAAGTGGTAATAGCTGTCTTTTGTCAGTAGCTCTGCTCCTGCTCCTCCTGTTATCAGGTACCGTACGCCGTTTTTGGTGGAATCAAAATAGCTATGAATATGCGAGAGGAATACGGCAGTGACCTTATGCTTTTCCATCATTTGCTCAAACCGATCTGCCTCAACTTTGGTAGGGAAGCCATGCGCAAGGTTTTTCTGGTCATTGATTGCTTCTATTTTCTTTTCTAAAAGATTATCATCCTGGCTCATCCCGTCAAAATAGGTGGCAGATTCACGCCGGGTCAAATTTTCCCTAGGATCGTTAGGGGGTATATGGGTAATGACAAACAGCTGTTTTCCCTCCGCTTTGGTCAAATCCCGTTCTAACCATTCGTATTGGTCATCTGGGATAGCTGTTTTTGTTGCCCATCCTGTTGAACTATCGACAAAGGCGTAATGGTTGGAACCCACATCGAATGAATAATATGAGGGCCCATAGAGAAGGTCATAGGTTTTGCGGCCGTCGTTTCGGATGTCATGGTTTCCTGGGACAAGACATACCGTTTTATTTGATTGTGACAAAATATGGTCGAAAAGTCGGTACTGATTAGCTTTTCCGCTGAATACAAGATCTCCATTATCGATGGAGAATAGAACCGGTGCTGCGTTCACTCTGTCGACCATATCATTGAACGTATCATACCCGTCACGGCTATCACCAAGGACAGCTATTGTTGTAGGGATACTTCCAAAATCAGGGAAGGGTTCCACTGAAATTTCTTTTTGTGTTTGTGTTTGTAATGTGAATTCAAGTACGGACGGAGCAACCCTTGTAAAGGTAATATCAGTTCTCTGGACTGCATTTGTATATACTTCAGGATCAACATTTTCAAGACGTATCATGATGCTGCTTGTTGCATCAGCTTTCACGCTGATTGTGGGGAACGGTGAGAGTGCTCGTAGGACAAGAAAAGATCCTTGCTTTGTATCCAGAGAACCTTTCACAAATCCATCTTTAATGGTTACCTCAGCATTCTGCCAGGTAACCGAAGAAGTTCCTGTATCTGCATCATAGACTAGTGGGAATGCCGTAAAATGAGAGGAAACATGATAAGACTTGTTTGCAGAGATGAGGAACGTAACAATTGATCCCACTGTGAGGACCAAAATAAGCAAAGGCAGAATCTTGAGGATGAACAGGAACATTTTCTTCCGATTCTTAATCCATGCTGAGATATGTATCAGAAATCTTGAAGCTTTGTTTTCCTTCATTTTTCAGTATCTGCAACCTCCCATAGAAGCCGATGAATCAATTAATAACATATACCCATTTTTTACCTGAGGGATTCGTTCATTCAGGTGATCCTACATATGATATGGTAAATTCTAATCGAAGAATTGGCAAATGAATTAACGAATTTCTGGAATTAAATACTATAAATCTATTTAATGTAAAAAAATAATTAAGTTGTATAAAATTATATTTTTATTGACAAAAAGAATCGAACAGTCAAAAATAGATAGAAATGGGTAAAGCGCTTAATCAAAAGGAGAAGCCTAAATGAAGAAAGTCACATTGTGCTTGCTTGTATTGCTTTTGGTGATCGTTCCTGTATTCGCGGGTGGAGGTAAAGAAGCTCCGAATACTACAAAGAAAGTTGTAATCATGGGGGAGGCTCATACTGTACCTGAAGTCCAACAAGCTTGGAGTGAGGTAATTGCAGATTTTACTGCTAAAACAGGTATTGTTGTTGAAGAAAGACGCCAAGGTACTTGGGATCAGATCCCACAGCGTTTGCAAGCTGCAAAACTTGCAAGAGAACAAGTAGATCTTTGTGTTGTTGGCGTGGGAACTATACGTTCCACTCTTGGTCCTGCCGGGGCAGTTATGGATATCACTGATTTGATGACCGGCCTTGAGGATCGATTCCCTGAGGGCATTCTCGGTTCTTGTGAAATTGGAGGAAGAATTTGGGCTATTCCTTACCAAGACGGAAGCGGAACCACATTATTTTATAATAAAACCTTGTTTGACAAGCTTGGGTTGAGTGTTCCCAAGACCATTGATGAAATGGAAGCTGTAGCGAAGGTGCTTTCAGCAAATGGATACATTCCGCTTTCTTTCCATGGAAAGGATGGTTGGGCATGGCCGATGCTTTTCTTCGATACCTATGCACAGGCAACAGGCAATACTTCAGTAAGCCAAGTAGAAGCTTTCTTGAAAGGTGAGAAGACTTTTACCACAGCAAGTGAAAAACTAGCACTAGATGCATTGGCAGAGTTGTATGATAGAAAAATACTTGGACCAGAGGTTTTTGATACTGATGAAAATGGAATGCTTGCTGCTTTCGTACAACAGAAAGCAGGTATGATTTTCTGTGGAACTTGGGATTATCCAGTGTTAGAAAGCATGGACGTGCCATTTGAGCTTGCTGCAATGGAATTCCCTCAGGTTATTCCTGGAGCTAAACCTCAACACGCATTTGCCGTCGGAGATGGTGCAATTGAAATTCCATCCTTTGCGGATCCAGCCAACTTGGAAAATACCATGCGTTTTGTGGAGTTCCTTCTTAGACCAGAGAATGCGAAGAAGATTCTAACCGCTGGTGGAAGCCCAATATTCGAAGTAGTAAAGGGTGCGGTATCAGAAGAAACTGAAGTAACAAAGTTCTTGAATGAACAATCGGTACCAAATTCAACAATCTATCTCGATTGGCTCTGGCCAAGTGAGATTAATGATGAAATAAGTCAGGTGATTCCTGCCGTCATCAGCGGTAGAATGACTTCGGCCGAAGCTGTTGATGCTATTCAAAAACGATATCAAACACTCGTAAAGGAAAAGGATTATACCTATGCTTGGTGGACTACTTGGACAAAGGAAGATTGGGATAAAGTAACTCCTCAATCAATTCCTGATGTTGCATCATTCGCCAGCGAATACTGATAAAAAGTCTCGGAGTGTGGAGAACAATCGATGAAACGTATAGAACCTAAACGATTGAATATAAGAAAGGGATTCTTTTTTCCCTATGCTATGTGTTTCCCCGCACTCCTGCTTTTTGTTCTCTTTATCATGATTCCGTTTATTGAAGGAATTCATACGAGTTTTTTCAGATGGGACGGATTTTCCGACATGAAGTTTATCGGGTGGGATAACTACCTGTTCTCTGTGACTGATAGCGTCTATTGGATAGCTATGCGGAACACCTTTGTATATGCGCTATCAGTTACGATCGTAAAAAATGTGCTTGCACTTTTTCTTGGAATGTTGCTCATAAAGAAATTCTTTGGGCGAGGTCTTTTCCGAACTGCAGTCTATCTTCCTGTTACTTTGTCGTACGTGGTAATTGGTATCTTATGGGTATGGATATACAACCCTACATTCGGTTTATTAAATACTTTCTTAAAAGGTATCGGCTTGGAAAGCTGGATAAAAGGGTGGTTGAGTGACCCTAAGTTCGCGTTATCAAGTGTCATCGTAGTGGATATCTGGAAATGGACTGGCTACCATATGGTCTTGTATCTTGCAGGACTTCAGGGCATAAGCCGGGATCTTTATGAGGCTGCAGAGATTGATGGTGCTGGAACAGTAAGAAAATTCTTTAGTATTACTATTCCCCAACTGAATGCCACGATAGTTGTGAATGTATTGATGAGTATCACAGGCGCCTTTGTTTCCAACTACGATATTGTGAATATCATGACCGGCGGTGGACCGATGCATAGTACTGAAGTCCCGCTTACCTACATAGTATCGACAGCATTCAAATATTCAAATATGGGAAAGGCAAATGCAATGAGTATGCTTCTATTTGTCTTTGTCTTCATCTTTGGGTTTACACAGAT
>QJZS01000116.1 GCA_003247345.1 Spirochaetales bacterium | reverse complement strand
AAATTTTTATACTTTAATCAAGTGTATCTAATACCTGGATTAAACATAAAGAAAAATATTTAATATAAACAATTACCTAAAATCTGTACAAAATGGAGTTCGGTGCTGAATAAGGAACTTATTGCTTAATTTTGACATTATTGTAAATTCTTAGTTTCGTCATTGACTTTCATATAAATATTTATACAATGAAGTTGAAACTATACTACTCAGCTACGTTTCACAAAACCAAATTATAGGAGTCGAAACAATATGGATTCTTTCAAAAAAATTACATCATATGTTGATAAGCATGAGTCAATGCTCTGTGAACTGAGTGATACTATTTGGGGAATTGCTGAAACAAGGTTTGAGGAGTATGAATCAGCTACCTATTTCTGCGGTATGCTCGAAAAATACGGATTCAAGGTTGAGAAAGCAATTGGGGGCTTACCTACTGCATTCAAAGGTTCCTTTGGAACTGATGACGGTCCTGTTATCGGATATTTGGGAGAGTATGATGCTCTTACCGGTTTGGACCAGAAAGCAGGAAGTACTGTGAAGGAACCATCGGAAAAGAAAGGTCCCAGCGGCCATGGCTGTGGACACAACCTATTGGGTGGCGGAGCGTTTACTGCTGCATTGGCTCTCAAAGAATTCATTGAAGAAACAAAAAGCCCTGGAAAAGTAGTATTTTACGGATGCCCTGCAGAAGAAGGCGGATCCGGTAAGGCTTGGATGGTGCGCGAGCATGTCTTTGACGAATGCGATGCCCTTCTTACGTGGCATCCAGGAACCACCAACAGGGTAATCCCCCAGGTGTTCTTGGCTTCTATTCAAGCAAAATTTAATTTCAAAGGTATTTCAGCACATGCTGCCGCCTGTCCTGAACAGGGACGCAGTGCTTTGGATGCAATGGAACTGACAAACGTGGGAATCCAATTCCTTCGTGAGCATGTTCCTTCAGACGTCAGAATGCACTACGGCGTCATCGATGGAGGCGGCAATGCCGCAAATATCGTACAACCCAAGGCTTCGGGATTGTACCAAGTACGTGCACCCAAAATGAAAGACGTAAATAAAGTCTATGAACGGGTAATCAAAGTAGCAAAAGGTGCTGCGATGATGACTGAAACCGAAGTTGAGATTGTGTTCGACCGTTGCAGCAGCAACAACCGCTTGATCAGATCCCTGGATGAAATCGTGCACGCCAACTTGGTAAAGGCAATGCCACTTGATATCACAGATGAAGATATTGCATTTGCAAAAGAAATCCGAAAAACCTTCCCTGAAGATGCTATAGATTCTGATGCTCTCGATTTTGAGAAATCTTTTGGTGAAGAAGGAAGAAAACTGGCAGATCAAATCAGGGACAAAGAGATTGTTGATGTTGTTTCCCCACTCGTCCCCTTCTCAACACAGACCTCAGGTTCGAGTGATGTAGGGGATGTCAGCTGGGTGAGACCTGTATCTCAGATTACGATTGCAACCTATGCAAAAGATACACCGGGACACTCTTGGCAAATTGTTTCCCAAGGCAAAAAACCTTTGGCTCACAAAGCCATGCTCAAGGTTGGTGTTGTCCTTGGAGCCTCAGGAGCCCAATTGCTTACTGAGCCAGCATTATTGGCAAAAGTAAAGAAGGAATTCGATGAAGCCTATGCAAGGGAGCCATACGAATGGCCCATTCCAGCAGATGCAAAACCCCCGATTCCGGAAAATAGATGAGCAAAATCAATAACGATACACAACTTCATTTTAGGAGCACGCGATGCAGGTAATTCGGAAGGTCGATGGACTTTCTAGTAACGGTCACTACGCATTGGCCATAGTAGAAAAAGAAAATGTATATATTTCTGGACAGTTTTCTAGAGATCCGATGACAGGAGAATTAAAAGCTGGAACAATTGAGGAAGAGACCATGCAAGTTCTGCAGAATATCGAAAGGATTCTGAAGTATGTAGGGTCTGATATCTCGAAAGTTCTCAAGGCATCCATATACATTGAAGATCTTTCTCTATGGGCAAGAGTCAATGATATGTATTCAAAGTTCTTTGGGGATAATTTCCATGCCCGTACGATATTGGCCGTGAAAGAACTACATTATGGGTTCAAACTTGAAATGGATGTGATTGCTGCCTTGTAAAAAAGTATCCATTGAATCAAACAATACCTTCTTGCGTTTCTGCTGGAAGGTATTTTTCTCTTTTGCTGGGAAAGGTATTTCTCTTTGGTTTTGAAGCACTTTCCTGCCTTCTCAATTGGACTAACACGACCCCTGCAAAGATAATGAGAGCCCCAAGTAATTGGCCCCCACTGAGGACATTGCCAAAGAATATGGCACTCAGGATCATGACAAATACGGGTGCAAGATTTCCATATACTGAAACCTGTGTACTACCAATCAAACGAACAGAATAATTCCAAATCGTATTTGCTAAAAGAAACGCAATAAGACCAGAAAATATGGTACTTGCCCATACTTGCCAAGGCAATTGGGTCACTTCCAAAGCCAACATATCTTTGCGGTACACTAATAGGAAAAACAGTACGGATACAGCCATAGATAGCCCTGTTACCTGAAGCGGTTGATACCGCTTCATAAAGGGGCGAAGGAACGTGGTGTTGATGGCATATCCGAATTCACCTAATACCACGAAGGCAATACCCTTCAACGTAGTTTGTGTATTCGTCTCATCAGCTACCTTGGCAGCCATGATAAGGGATAAACCCAAGATAGTAAGAAGTACTCCAACGATTGATTTCCATTGGGGTTTTTCCAACCGAAATAGAAGGGAAAGAATCACCACATGAATTGGCATGGTAGCCATCAGCATTCCACCCAAGGGAGCGCTGGTTTCGTTGAGTCCTATGGGAAAGAGTGTCTGAAAAACACCCAAACCAATAATTCCCAGCAAAGAAATTCGTAAAATATCTATTTTTGCAAAAGGTTTCCTACCAGGATTCCAGAAGGCAAAATAAAGCATAACGGGCAAAGCAATAATCATACGAATGCCACTAAATTGCGATGGACTGACATACGTAAAACCAATCTTCATAACGATGTTATTAAACGCCCAGACCACTGTAATCAAAAACAGAATAAGGTGTATCCATGCATAACTTTTTGATTCTTGTTCCACCTTCCGCTCCTGTTCGCCAATGGCTTGCCAGAGCATAGCATTTTCTCAATTATGCAGGAAGTATCTCTATTGAAAAAATTGATTTATCATAAATTGCCTTCAGTAAAACCTAGGGCAATCTACGTTCTAAGAAATCATTTGTCAGTTGTGTTATTCGATCAACATTATTGAGATATATAAAGTGTGTTCCATCAAGAATCTCAAATTCAGCGCCTTCTCCCAACCTTTGTAAATGTCTCTCTTGATACTCTTGGGGTGAATAGGGAATTTGGCTGTTTGGGTTTTCGTAGGTATCCCGTGAAATTATCTTAAGATATGGGATGGATGCTGGATATTCTAAAGCCTGGGTTTGACCAATGAATTCCGCTGATTCTCTAATTTCTTCCAACACAGTATCATTAAGCGAAAATCCAGAGAAGATAAGCATGTCATTGATTTCCTTATCAGTATACCCAAGAGAACGTAATCGATCCTTATTGGTGACCAGAGGAGCCAGCATAGACATGATGCCTGTAGCTTGCTGGAATTTTGCAACTCCAAGCAAACTGCCTACAATCTTAGGTGCTTTCTTATAAAATGCAGAGGAAGTACCATCCAGGGAAATTATTGCCTGTATCTCATCAGGATATTTTGAAGCATAATATTCAGCGAATATACTGGATATCGAATGTGCCATCAGGATGTAGGGGCCTTGGAAACCGGCCTTTGCCAAAGCCAATCTAATCTCTTCCACATATTGACCACTTGTTCTTGGATAGGAGGTTTCACTACTAAACCCTACTCCAAAATACTCTACCACCACGACTGTATATTGCTTGCTCAGTTGACGCATCAAAGGGCCGAAATCGGCAGAAGGAAGAGCAACGCCCATCCCAGGCAATAACACTATAGTCTGTGGACCTGAACCAAGACTATACACATGCATCTGACCATCTAAAACATCCACTAATTCCCCATATCTCTGAATCTGCTCATATTTAGTTTTAAAATATGTTGCATGCAGGATTGCTCCGACAAGCATAAACAAACAAAGAACAGCTAGAAAAACCAAGAATATTTTTAAGACACGCTTCCCGATTCTAGCAATGATCGACTTCATATCACCTCCAAAGAAAAAGTCTCAGACAGCAGCAAGAATTTTAACATACATTCTCATACCCTTGTAACAATTTATGAATGAAGTAGTTATAGCCTGTGTATCAAAGGGAAATTGATACAACACACAACCTTTACAGCTGAGTATCGGCACATTACAGTAAAGGTAATCAAATCTTTCGGAGGAATCACATTATGGCAAAGGATCCAAAAGCGAAGCTTCAAATCATCGCATCTACGAAGGTACAGCAAATACTCATTGCTCTACTATTCATCTCTATGTCCTTTTTAGGATTTTCATCAGGACAAGGAACAGGAAGCCAGATTTCCAAGGAACTCTCTAATATGTTTGGAGGAGACAGTGAGCTCTTTCAGTACATCATTTCAGCGCTTGAGCTTGCTTGTGGCCTTTTCTTGGGTGCTCAATTCTTTGTGAAAGCAATTCCTGCCAAGTTTGTAAAACTTTCCCTTACGGTAATCTTGGTATTCTGGGTTGTATTGATTGTCATCTTGGACATCTTGACTGTCGACTTCGGTGGTTTTGATGGATCCGGTTGGTTTGTTTGGATTGAACAGATTGTCTTGCACCTGATTGTTCTTGCAAGCATTTTGCAAATTCAGAATTAACCCTTGTTTCATTACTTAATTAAAGAGGTTGGCTTCACAGCCAACCTCTCGCTTTATTGAGAATTACTTTATACTCGATTAGTTATATGTTCCAGACAGGGTGAATGTCCCATTAGGAATATACGTTTCGCTAATTCCTCCTGTCGTGGGATCAATGACATACCAAATGAATTGTCCACTGATTTTGCCACGAGCATTCGCATCATCGATATTGTCTTTCATAACCCAATTCATAGATATCTCAGCCCCGAACATTGTACCATCTACTGTTCCATTTGCCTCAAGTGTGGCGACTAAGGCACCTGTTGTAAGATCATAAAGTTCAATAACGCTATGGTTGGAACCCGAAATCTCACCAGTTTCTTCATCTGCGTTATAGTTGGTGACATTGTTCATGACAACAAATTTACCGTTAAACAAATCCCAATCAGAATCTACAAATCCGCCTAAAACCCCATACCCATAATCGCTCAAATCCATGTAGCTATATAGAGTTTCTGAAATAGTCTTATGGTGGTCGCTATTTCCCATATCCAAAGTATCTAGTGTTGAATAATCCTGAAACATCGGGACTGTAGCAGTGAAAGATACCGGTTTACTGCTTGTACTTTCTGTCACATCTGAATCAGTAGTGGTTACTTTACGACTTGAAACAGAAGCTGTATCCATTGCCATGTCACATCCTGTGAACACACTAAGAAGCCCAACTAACATAACTAGAACCAGCAATTTTTTTTGCATACCTCAATTCCTTTCTATATATAATAAGAATTTATATATCATTGTCAGATACTATAGGAATTTGTCAACATATTTTATGACATTCAATACAAATCATAAAAATGTTTTGACATTTGTCATTACTTTATGGCTATTAAGAATACTTTAAATAGCCATAAATAATTCTAGAGGATTTTTCTTATGGTTTATTTATGACCTTTGATGATTCCCATACGCCCAACCATAAAAGGAGTTCTTATAGCAGAAGGAATGGATTCGAAATCACATGAATATACAAAGGATGCTTCCTCGGCACCCCATTCAGTAATCTTGTTCAGGAATGGATCGATGTTACCAAAGACTTTGCCATTAAGGAAGATGTCTTGGAAAACAAAGACTCCACCCTCTTTCAAGACACGAAGTGCTTCTTCAAGCAGTACCCTACGGTCTCGTATTTCCATTACCTCATGGAATGTAAGATGACTTACCACCAAATCAAATGTTTCATCTTCAAAGGGTAATGTCGTGATGGTCTTCACATCTTGGAAGGAAACACGATCAGAAACCCCTTCCAGTTCTGCATTGCGCTCACTGATGTCTGCTACCTGCCAACGATACTCGACGCCTGTAAAGGAGGCCTCAGGATATTCCTTTGCCAATCGGATAGTCAAAGAGCCTTGTCCACAACCAATATCCAATCCTTCACCTTTTCCATCCCACTCTATTTCATTGAGAATGAAGGACTGTAATTTCACTTGCATGTTCTTCCCTTTAGGGGAAAAGATCCACCTGGCATAAGTAAAATAAAGCACCATTAATAGAAACACCGGCGGAAATATGAATACCCAAGGGTAATATACGGTAAATACGGCAGTGACGATCCCTAAGAAAATTGGGGTGAAAATCAGTTTTCTTGAAACCCAGTTTCGGTAATTGGGTACATCAGAGGGTGTTTTACTCATTAGGTGGACTCCTTACTTGGGCAAGTCTACCATCCCTCTACTAAATTGTCATGTAATTGTTTATAAAGTTACACTACACCTTTGTATTTTTCTGTCTAAGGCTCATTTGGAAGTGACCCTCCAGTTCCCCCACTCCATGTTGCCCCCGCAGAATCATTGAATGTCATAATATCTGTAATAACTCCATTTTCAAGTGAAAATACTCTCCACCAAATAAGACCATCGTCCCCTACAGCATCATCAACATCATAGGTTTTTAACAATGTACCACCCGAATCATAAATATTAACCATAGCCTTCGAATCTGAGAATATATAATCATTGGATACAGGTGTATAATATTCAGACCAGTTACCAACTGAATAATAATAGGTACCAGTATCCATATCGTAAATAGTAATAGTCTCAGGTCCATAACTTTCTGTATCATCCCAATCCAAATTGGCAACATTTCCACTCAAAGTATATGGAAGATACCAATATACCTCCTCCTCACTGGAGACTACATAAAGATGGGCATCGATATCCAATGGATACACATCCCAGTCCAATACTATTCGTATTGCACCACTGAGCAACGGAGGATACCCAATAACATCAGGCCCCAGTACAGTAGTTTGATCGGCTTCTACCAGTACGTCTACATCATAAAATTCATACCCAGACAGGCTGAATTGCAGTCGTTGGTTCCCTATTGGTAACGTGATATCAAAGGAACCGTCAGTATCTGAAATTACACTGACATCTGAACCCACGGCGGTGACAGTCACCCACGGAAGATCACCACGCCCCTCGGACTCATAGATTTGACCAGTGACAATCCCTGTCTGTACCGGCTCTTCCTCTGCTGGAGGTGTTTCCTCATCTCCACCTTGAGTCTCCCCTGATTCTGAAGGAGTCTGATCAGATGGTGAACCGGTCTCTCCTGGTAGTTCACAAGACATACCAAAAATAAACAAAAAACTGAGAATAACTACGAAGAACAACCTAATTCTTCCTCTCATAACAAACCTCCTTACCGGAATTGTTAGAATTTATAGAATTATTGGTGTAAATCAATCATCAGTCTTATTTAAAAATCATTATCGTTATTATTAATTGTTACCCGCAATTAATAATCCGTCAAGGGTTGAAGATTGATACGACTAACGAAGAAAACTTAAAAACATCTCTTTTATCCTATCCATTTTTCCCTTACAATCAGAAGAAATACCTCTACAAGCAAGGAAAAATGATGAGCTCTTCATACCAACCTGACAGCAACGACAAGCCAGCCTTGGAATCTTATTTCTCAAAATTCAGAAAAGGAATTATCGGAAACGATCTCTCCCTATATCTACCGGATGTGCAAAAAGCAATGCCACTTATTTATGCCGACTGGACTGCATCAGGAAGACTCTATCAGCCTATTGAGGAATATATGCAGACCCAGGTAGGTCCTGTGATCGGAAATACTCATACAGAAACTTCTTTTACAGGGACTGCCATGACCCATGCGTACCATGAGGCCAGAAAGGTGATTAAACACCATGTGAATGCGTATGAGAATGATCTTCTTTTCCTCGTTGGAAACGGCATGACCGGTGCTGTGAATAAAATGCAGAGAATGTTGGGGTTGAGAATCCCTGAATACCTTTCAAGTAAATGCAGCGGAGAAAAGAAGCCTTTGGTACTCATCACCCATATGGAACACCACTCCAACCAGATAACGTGGGAAGAATGCAATGTAGATCTTCTCATTGTGCCCTACATAGAAGAAACAGGACTTCCTGATCTGCAAGAGCTTGAAAAGCTTGTAGAAAAGTATGCTGCAGATCGTCCTATGGTCATAGGATCCTTTACCGCGGGATCAAACGTAACCGGTATCCTGACACCAGTCCATGAAATGGCCAAAATCATGCATCGTCATGGAGGACTTTGCTTCGTCGACTATGCGGCAGCTGCTCCCTATGTGGAAATTGATATGCACCCTTCTGACCCGGAAGCTCATTTGGATTGTGTAATTTTCTCTCCCCATAAGTTCCTTGGAGGACCTGGAACTTCCGGGGTATTAGTGATGTCACAAAATCTCTATCACAATACCGTCCCAGACAACCCAGGAGGGGGAACGGTACGCTGGACCAATCCATTCGGTCATCACCTCTACATTGAAGACATAGAAACTCGTGAAGACGGAGGAACCCCAGGTTTTTTGCAGGCAATTAGGACTGCACTTACACTAAAGTTGAAAGAATCGATGGGAGTTGAAAATATTCGCTTAAGGGAAGAAACCCTATTAGGCATCATTTTTAACCGTCTCGATACTTGTAAGGATATTGTCGTACTGGCAGGACATAACCGTCATCGACTTGGTGTCATTTCATTCTACAGTCCCAAGGTACATTACAACCTCATCGTACGAATTCTCAATGATAGGTTCGGAATACAAAGTCGTGGAGGTTGCAGTTGTGCCGGTACCTACGGTCATATTCTGTTCAATATCAACAAACCTTCAAGTTGCAGAATTGAAGCCATGATCACAAACGGGGATCTTACCGAAAAACCAGGTTGGGTAAGAATTTCCATTCACCCTACTACCACTGACAAAGAGGCTGCCTACATTGCTGACAGCATTATCTCCATCGTAGAACATAGTGAAGAATGGTCAAAGAAGTATGCCTTTAATAAGGAAGAAGGAGACTTCGTTAGAATCGAGGGTGAAGGCCCAGAAGTTCCTAACTTGATAGAGGATTTTGCTGCCGATCCAGCATGAGTACGAAAAACTCACTCTCTACACTTCTCCCAAGTACGGGTGTACAATTAATGCGTACTTGGAGAGGAGCCTATGAATATCAAACATGTGTTACTTCTTGTGTTTCTGTGTCTTCTTTCGCTTACACCAATCTTTGCAGCTGCCCCGAGTGGTGGTAATGCAGACTATCCATGGGGAGTCGGAATCTCAGTTCTTGCTCCTGCACTTCCTGTTGCTGCAAAAGCAGTGTACCAGCCTAATCAATGGGGCTGGCAAGCTGAATTCAATTATTTTTATCTACTCGGTATGGCTCGTTTTGACGGCAGAAGAATCGTGAGAGGAGCGAATGGAACGGATGTCTACGCCTTTGCAGGCATTACCTTGAATCACTTCAATCATTATGCCGAGAGCCCAGCCTATATGGAATTCATATTTTCTGCTGATCTAGGCCTTGGAGCGGAGTGGCGGTTTACCGAACACCTTGGACTGGGCATTGAAGGAGGCTTGATGGTCCCCTTCTGGTGTAACACGGGCTTAGATCAATTCGACAACTCGGGTTTGATGGTTGCCAACCTGCATCTACTCTACTGGTTCTGACCATATTGTTACTCACCACGTAACGATATGATTAAATTTCTCCTTGTAGGTACCATTTACGACATCCTCAAAGATATATGCGTAATAAGCGTCGCCCTCGTAGGATAGTGAGAAGGTATAAAACTCTCCTGGTAATCTCGACGCGACCGAGCAAACTACTTTGGCCGTGCCATCACTAGAAAGCTCTATCCCGTTTAGATTAAGAAAGAGCGGAGTCAAATACGGGTACGATCGTTCATCTGCAAAGTTCTTGATAAAATCTTGCTCAGAAATCATTGAACGCAAGCTTTGGCTCAGCAAAGGATAGAGATTCTCCGGTGCATTTGCATTGACGGCATCCACCACCATCTGCGCACGCTCAGCCGCATCTGCAAAAGAGTCATGCCTTCCCAACTGTTTTGTTGATGAACACCCAAAAAGCAAGGGAAGCAGGAATACGAAAACAAAAAGCAGTCGGCTAATTGTCTTTACGTGAGTACGGGACTCCGAAAGCCGCAGGGAAATTGACATGTTTTGAAACTCCTAATAACACAATTACGGTAAGAATATACGGAAGCGCCTGAAGAAGCTGATTCGGAATATCTACTCCAATTGACTGCATACGCATCTGCAGTGTATTTGCACCACCAAACAACAATGCTGCTCCAAGAGCTTTAACAGGACTCCATCTTGCAAATACCACAACCGCAATTGCTATGAAACCCCGACCAGCTATCATATGATCGGTATAAGTATTCATGAAACCGAGCGACATCGATGCACCTGCAAGACCTGAATACATTCCTCCGAGTAACACCGATGCATATCGAATAACACTCACTTTGATTCCTTTAGAATCGGCAGCCCTGGGGTACTCGCCCACAGCATGGACCTCAAGGCCAAAAACTGTCTTATTCATGACAAACCAAGTTACCACCACAAGTCCAAGAGCAATATAAATGGTGATATTATGCGTAAACAAAATCGGACCAATAATAGGAATTCTACTTAGGAACCCGAAGTCAAGATTCTGACAACTCTTGATAACAGGAGGCAGCTCACGAATACCGAAGATGACTCGGTACATAAAGGAAGCAAGCCCTGTTCCAAGCATCGTCAATGCTGTACCTGCAATAACCTGATTGGCCTTTATCGTAATGCAAAGAAAAGCCATCAAGGCAGAATACATAAGGCCTACGACCACAGCAACCAACATTCCGATGAAAAGACTTTGTGAGTAGAAGGCGGCAACGAAGGCAGCCAAACAACTCACTGTCATAGTCCCTTCAACGCTAAGATCAAGGATTCCCGACTTTTGGGTATAAATCTGTCCCAACGCGGCAAGAAGTATGGGAGTACTGGTACGAAGCGTACCACCTAACAAGCTGATGATGAAATCAAGCGTCATGAGAACCTCCCTGTTTCCTGCTGTGGGCAATCTCAAATACACTGCCACAAATGACAAATATGATTACCAATCCTTGGATAATCGTAACGAGAGAAAATGGTATACCTGCAAAACGCTGCATGGTATTTCCACCGACCATGAGAGCTGAAAAGAAGATTGCGGAAAATGCAATTCCAATCGGATGCAATCTTCCCAACAAGGCAACTACAATCGCTACGGAGCCAAGCGTTCCCGGAAGATTATCCTGCAATCTTCCATGGATGCCCAAGGCATCAATCCACCCAGCCAAGGCTGCAAACGCAGCAGAAAGTGCCATGGTAAAGACAATAGTCTTTGATACATTTATGCCACTCGCTTTGGCTACCGACTTGCTGTGTCCTACCATGTTGATAGTAAGACCTTGCGGTGTTTTCCAGAATAAATACAGCAATATGACAAGCACCAATGCTACGAATAACCCAGTATGTAATCTTGTACCAGCAAGAAGCTTATGGAACATCACCGCATCAGGAATCAATGCAGTCTGGGGGAATCCACCCCCTTCGGGATCCATCATAGGCCCGTACACTAACCAGCTAAGCAAAAATGCAACGATGTAGTCAAACATCAGCGTTGTAATTACTTCGTTTGCGTTGAGTTTAGCTTTCATCAGACCAAGCAGAGAGCCGAACAACAATCCTGCAAGCAGAGCTGCCAGAAAAGAAAGGAGAAATAATAAAAGCGGGGGTAAATCGAGATAAATATTGACTGCTACTGCAACGATTGCACCAACCGTATATTGGCTGTTACCCCCGATATTCCAAAGTTGCGCCCTAAAAGCAACGGAGGTACCCAGAGCAATGACTGCAATGGGAATAGCTTTTACAAACGTTTCACTCAGGCGATAGGGATTACCGAAAGCTCCAGCAAACAGATTGGTGAAAGCCGCCACTGGGCTATATCCTCCTAGCAAGAGAATGAACGTAGTAACCACACATGCCAGAAGGACGGAAATAAGCGAAGGGAGAAGGTTCTGAATACCTAACCTAGCCTGTTTTATTACCAAATTACGCATGAGCCTCTCCTGTGGTGATCCCAGCCATCATCTGACCGACCTTTTGTATTCCCACGTCGGGATTCACGATTCCCATGACCCGACCGTTGTATATCACAAGAATTCTATCGGCAGTCTGAAAGATCTCTTCCAAATCTGCGGATACGAGCAACACCCCGACTCCAGCGTTTCGCTTTGCAATAAGAATCGAGCGAACGTATTCCATCGCCCCTATATCCAGACCCCTGGTGGGGTGGCTCACTATGAGAAGATCAGGATCCGTAGCCAATTCTCGTGCCAGAATTACTTTCTGCTGATTCCCACCGGAAAGATTTTTCACCAAAGTTGAGACTTGGTCGGTTTTTATTTTGAAAGCTTCAACTGCTTGCTCGGCCGCTTCATCCATCTCTTTCTTGGAAAGAAATAATCCTTTCGTAAACGGTTTCTTTCTAAAATTTTTCAATACCAAGTTCTTGCTGATGTCCCAATCCATGATCAAACCAGATTTCTGTCTGTCCTCTGGCACATATGCAACATTCAGCTCATTGATTTGTTTAGGGGAAGCTTGGGTTATATCGTTTCCATTGAGTGTGATGGCTCCACTGCCCGGTTGCCTCAAACCCGTCAAAACTTCACAAAGTTCTTTCTGCCCATTACCGTCAACCCCAGCTATTGCAAGAATCTCTCCCCTGCGGACAGTGAACGTCATATGATCCAAGGCTTGAACACCTCTCTCATTGTTAACACACAGTTCCCTCACAGAAAGGACCTCATGCATGGATGTTCCTTTTTGCTTTTTAAAATCAAAAGAAACTTCCCTTCCCACCATCATTGCAGAAAGATCTTCCTTGCGTGTTACTTCTTTATCAATTTTCGTAAAACCTACCAGTTCCCCGTTTCTCAGTACGGTCACTTCATCGGCAATAGCAATGATTTCTTCAAGTTTGTGGCTGATAAGAACTACAGAGGTCCCATGAGCTTTCAAGGTTCTGAGAATCACAAACAACTCTTTTGCTTCATCAGGGGTAAGGACTGCCGTTGGTTCATCCAAAATAAGAATTGTTGTCTCATGGTACAGAGCTGTTATGATTTCTACCCTTTGTTGTTGTCCTACCGATAACTGACTTATCAAAGCATCAGGATCTACATCAAGAGCAAATTGCTGTGAAAGCTCATTGATCCGTTGCTTGACCAGAGAGGGGTTTAACAACGGGAACTTGGGAAGGTGCAAGCCAAGCATGACATTTTCAGTTACCGTCATCGTCGGGACCAACATAAAATGTTGGTGAACCATCCCTATCCCCAATTCCATCGCCTGGGCAGGAGAATGGATGGTTACCGGATTCCCCTCGATGAAAATCGTCCCCCCGTCGGGTTTTAGCAACCCAAACAAGACGTTCATGAGCGTAGTCTTTCCGGCACCGTTTTCGCCCAACAAACCATGGACAGTACCCTTTTCCAACGAAAAATTTACATTGTCGTTTGCAGCCATATCCCCAAAGAACTTGGAGATACCTTTCATCTGCAGTATTGCTTCTCCCACACACGACTCCTTCAGCCAGAATACAAAACATGGGTAGGCTTTTTTAAAGCCCACCCATATACCTATTTCAAGATTTACTTTGTAAAATCAGGCAACACGAGGGAGCCATCAATGAGACTCTTACGTGCTTTTTCAACATTGTCGATTGCCTGCTGAGGAATAATGTCAGCAAATGGACCGTAGTCAGCAACCTGAAGACCACCATTCTCTACAGTCAACCAGTAATACTTATCATCGTGTGTATTGAAAGTTCCTGCCAAAATCTCGTCGATAATCTGACGGATTGCGGTATCCCAATCGTAATCAATACCACTGACAACATTTTCTGGAGCAAGTACACGCTGGTTTACAACATTGGAAAGTACGTACTTTCCTGCATCAAGTGCAGCATTGACAGCACCAAGACCAATTCCATCACCAGAATGCCAAATTACATCAACACCACTGTCGTACATGCCAAGAGCACCTTCTTTGGCTTTTGCAGAATCTCTCCAGTCGCCTGTGTAGAACTCTTGAATCTCAATATTGGGGTTAATGGATTTTGCACCCAATTTGTAGGATTCATGTCCACGATAGATTTCGGAAACATCAGCTCCACCGATGACACCGATTTTACCGGTTTCGGAAATACTAGCAGCAAGAACACCCATCAAGTAGCCTCCCTGGCCAAGATGGATATCGTATACGCACGTATTAGGAAGTGTTTTATACCCAGTACCAAGAGCAAAATTTACATTAGGAAATTGTTCAGCTACCTTGATGATTGGTTCCATAAACTGGAATCCATGACCAAAGATCAAATCATAACCATTTGAAGCAAAATCCATCAAAGCCGGCTCGATGTCAGCTACTTCATAGACTTCTTCAACATACGTGACCGAAACTTTATCACCCATTTCTTTTTCGATCTTGCGCATTCCATCATACAACGCCTGGTTCCAAGAAACATCATCAATCTTGCCCGGCAAGAGCACTGCAATCTTCAGTGCATCATTCGCAGGAGCTTGTTCCTTCGTCCCAGCTGCAAACAGACCACCGGCCAAGCACAATACCAGCACGATGGAGAGCAACATTTTCATTCCCTTCATGTTTTCACCTCTTCTTATAAATTTTGCCCTTCGGCATGTAATCGCAAACGTTCAAGTTCCAATAATGTTCGTTCAGCGGTTGCTGGATGTTGGAGGTTACAGACTTGAGTATGACCAACTGTAGCCTCAACGGCATCCCGAATCGCCATAAATGCGGCAATACCATACAGAAGAGGAGGTTCTCCTACTCCTTTTGACCCCAAGACGCTGGAAAGATTGTTCTTGGATTCTAGAAGATCAATGTCGATAATTTGGGGAAAATCACTGATAGTTGGCACTTTGTACGTAGAGAAGCTTGTTGCCGACGGTTTCCCCATCTGGTTCCATCGAAGCTCCTCCATCGTGGCAAAGCCAAATCCCTGCATGAAGCCACCCATTATCTGTCCACGGTCGAGATCTCGATCGATGATCTTTCCCCCTTCATGGACTATATGGACCTCTTTCAGGCAAGACATTCCTGTCAGTGTATCGACCTCACTGACAACCAGACAATTTCCTGTGGTGAAATAGGAGAAGGGAGTCCCTTTTCCTTCCTTCATTGAGTAGGACAAACCAGGGGTTGCGTAATGTCCTTGGGCTCCCATCTTCACCCGATGGAAATAACAATAAGAGGCAAGTTCACCAAAACCATGGGTTTTGTCCTTCATCCGCTGATCCCACCACATGTCATTCTCAAATACGATGTTCTCAGGGAATTGGGAGAGGCCATGCTGCTCCTCAAGAAGCTGGGCAGCAGCAAGGCGCATCGAAGCTTGAATCTCCAGGGCAGCCAAGCGAGCGGCATACCCATTCAAATCGGTTCCAGTTGAGGCTGCAGTGGAAGCAACACTTCCGATGCGCTTGGTATTTGTGCTTTCACAACGTATACGCTCAGGTTTCACCCCGAATGTCTGGGCAACAATTTTCTGCACCTTGCGGTAGAGACCTTGCCCCATATCGATGCCACCATGGCTGACACTGATGCTTCCATCGCTATATACATACACAAGGGCATTTCCTTGATTCAAGAAAGTAGCAGTAAAACCAATTCCATACTTGACCGGAACAAATCCGATACCTCGCTTTTTAAAGCGATGGGTAGCATTGAAGGCATCCACCTCGGCTCGCTTTGCTTCCATGTCAACATGTTGTTCGAGACGCTCCAACAGAGCTGGACTTGCAACCTCATAGATAGGCTGTCCGTACGGCGTAATTTGCCCTTCCTGATAGAAATTCAAACGTTGAACATCAAGGAGACTTTTATGCACCTTTTGAGCAAGCTCGGATAGTATAACTTCCATAGCAATGGTTGCCTGAGGGGCTCCAAATCCTCTGAAAGCCGTGTTGGAAGGGAGGTTGGTCTTACAACTTCTTCCAAGCATTCTTGCATTCTCTAGATAATACGGGCCGTCAATGCCAAGCATTGCACGTTCCATGATGGCTATTGTGAAATCTTCATAGAACCCGCCATTGGCATCCATGATGACATCAAAAGCAGTAATTCTTCCTTCATCATCACATCCAACCTTGTAGGTGAATCGATAAGGATGCCTCTTACCGGTCCAAGCCATATCATCTTCCCGGTCAAGAATGGCAGCACAGCTTTTATTGGTAAGTACACATCCAAGGGCGGCAAAACCGGACCACATCGTACCTCCACGTTCCTTGCCTCCAAAACCGCCGCCTACTCTCAGGACATCGACTTCGACATCAGAGTTTCTTACGCCCAACAAGAGACTTACTACATCCTGTACATCGGAGATTCCCTGCGTAGCACAATAAATCTTCACTCCGACATTGTGATCTCCGGGCATGGCAAAGGCACGGTTGGTCTCAATGTAGGCATGTTCCTGGGCACAGGTTTCAAATACGCCCTCAACGATATGCGTAGACTTCTCAAACCCTATTTCAATGTCTCCACAACTCACTACAAGAGGTTCATCATACAAACTATTTGCGGCTATCGCTTCCTCAATGGTGGTGATTGCCTTCAAGACCTCACAATTGACTACTACAGCTCTTGCAGCTTCCCGAGCACCTTCCCACGTTGTTGCAACTACACAGGCAACAGGTTGGCCGATGTACTCGACCGTATCCACAGCCATCAAGGGTTCTTCACTTCTGTTCGTAGCACCTATCTGGTTCAGGCCCGGGATATCTTTTGCAGTGTAGCAACCAAGGATGTCTTCTCGTCCTTCTAAAGCGCTGAAATCAATGCCAAGCAAACGTCCTTTTGCAATAGGAGAAACAACAGGATACACATAGCAGAGTTGGTCTTGATTAAAAGTCTCTCCTGCAAAACGTCCCTCACCAGTAGCAAGCACATTCAACGGTGAATCATAAAGAGTATAGTCCAGCATTGCTTAACCCTCCTGCCCCGGCATTGTTTGCGTGTAGTAATGTTTGATGATATGGTTTTTGACCAAGGCTTTGCGGTATTCCGTGCTGCCCCGTACATCATCAATTACCGAACACTGAGCGAGTACCATTCTGCCGATTTCTGCAAGTTTGGTATCATCGAGTTTCTTATCAAGGGGTTTGTCTTTTTTGACGATTTCAACAGTAAAGGGAATTGGACCAACTCCACCAAAGGCAACAACCCAGCTAATGATCTGATCCCCTGCAAAGGTCATCATCGAGGCACTGTTGACCGTTGCGATGTCCACGTCCAACCGACGTGAAGTCTTTTCAAAATGTACTGAAGTTCTACTCTTTTCGCTCTCTTGGAGAGGAATCTCAATTTCGAGTATCAAGTCATTTTTCTCAAGCGCAGTTTTTCGATATGCCTTGAAGAAAGAACGAAGAGGTACTCTCTCTACCGCTTTTGAGGCATGCCGTAAAATTTCTAGAGAAGCATTACGTGCAAGCAAGAGGACCGTTGCATCTCCAATTGGAGATGCATTTGCAAGATTACCTGCAATGGTTGCAACATTTCGAATCTGGGTAGAAGCCATCAGTCTCGCCATATCAGAGAGCTCAGGCACATATTGCTGTATCAACTGGTTCTTTGCACATTCTGTAATGGTGGTCTGGGATCCGATACACAGCATCCCATCCTTCAATGCTATTTTTTTAAGTTCATCGATAGCACTGAGATCGACGATCGGACGATCAGAGGGTATCTTGTGCTGTTTCATCTGCACCCGCACGTCAGTTCCGCCTGCCATCAACAAAGGCTCTTCGTTTTCTGTAGCTTCTTTGAACTCTTCAAGCGTATGGGGAATTCGATAGGTGGCAATTCCTTCATTCACAGCAATTGATTTCAAATCCTCAATCGTTGTTGCAATGTAGGATGGTACGATAGCATCTGCAAGCTCGGCATCAGGTACTGTTGCCAAGTGGGATATAAGCGAGTCCCCTGCTTTCTTGATACCTTCATAACCGGTACATCTACAAATATTACCTTGCAAGGCAATTTCCACATCTTCCGCTTTTGGATGGGAATTCATCGCAAACAATGCAAAAAAGGACATGATAATTCCAGGGCTGCAAAACCCACACTGAATGCCATGGGAATTTACAATATGTTTCTGAATGAGATGCAGATGAGAATGAGAGCCCAACCCTTCGATGGTTACCAGATGCTTCCCGTGCAGTTTGACTGCAGGATAGATGCATGAAGCTACCGCACTGAAGACCACACTATCATCTTTCAACTCACCTAGGGCTACAGTACAGGCACCACAATCACCTTCACCGCACCCTTCTTTAGTGCCCATAAGGTGAAAATGGATTTTCAGTAGATTGAGTGTTGATAATGTTGGATCTATAAACAGGCTTTGTTTCTTGCCGTTCAATAAAAATTCCAATCGCACTTGTTCTGTGCTTTCCATGATATTTCCTTTTTTCAAATCCCTAGTCCTCGTACACGTCTTGGCGACGCAATATGCTCAATTTCACGTATTCGGTATCCATGTATGCATTCACATACATAATCGGTCTATGTTTTGCGGTGTAATATACAGATTCGATCAACAACAATGGTTTTAATGCCTCTTGTTTAGCTGAGGGAAATCCCTCAAGGTCATCGGTCGTCCTTGCAAGCAACTCTGCAATATCATGCACAACGATGATCCCTGCTTTTTCGAGAAGATATTCGAAGGTGGATTTCTCCAGCTCTTTCTCCACCAAGCTACTCTCCCCCAAGAGGGAAGCAGAAAACATATCCTCACAGAATACGGCAGGATGACCGTCTCCATAGAAGGTCTTTCTCACACGTACGACTTTTTCATCAGGTTCGAGACGAAGACTTTTTCGTACACTTTCAGGGGGAGTAGTAATTGAAACACTTTCCAAAGAGACTGAAGCATCATACCCACTGTTTCTGATTGCCTGTTCGAACTCGACCGCAGGAGTGAGACGTACCTTCATTTTAGTGACTTCACGATTTGCAAAGGTTCCTTTCCCATGGATCGAAACAAGCGTTCCATCTTGTTCCAACTGTTTGACAACTTCTCGTAATGCTATCCTGCTTACACCTAGAGTGTTTGCCATATCTATTTCACTGGGGAGTTTTCCATCGCTGTCAGAAGGCATATCCTTGACCAGCTCAACGATGGCTTTTCGAATCTGGGATTTCATGGATGTAGTTCGAATTCGTTGCATGAATCGTCCTCCTTCCTCAGACAGATAAGAGGTAAGACCTCTTACCTTTTTCCTAGGCTACCATAGAGAAAATATTCTACGCAACCTATCAAGCATAGAATTTTGTATTATTTTGTAAAAATTAGGCAGAAAATCCGGTGGTCAACCAAAGATTTATACACATACCATTATCTTTCTAATTACATATTGGAGACTAAAATAGTAGCTTTGGCCAAGTAATCAGTTCTTGTATTGTGAATTACTCAGAGTATACTAAAAGCAAATGAAGCATAAAAAACCAAAAGAGCATAAGCGTCTCACCACTTTCAGACTTGCTCTTTACCTATGTCTCCTCATTTTCCTGATATTTCTGCCTTCAATCATCTGGTATTTCCAAAGGACATCAACTCTTGTTGTCACCGTGTATGACAAATCAGTTCCCACTAGTCGTGCAGAGCAACACTTATCACTATCTTGGTTCCTCAAGCAATTCAAATACCCAGATGCCGATGGGAAAATATTCAATCCCAAAACCACTTATCTTGGATATCACCCAGATCAAGAGGATCCAATCAGTGATCTAACGAATATGAGCGAGGA
>QJZS01000022.1 GCA_003247345.1 Spirochaetales bacterium | reverse complement strand
CCCGTTGAGCAAAAGCCAGTACAAAAAGCACCACCTAAACCAGTGGAAAAGCCAAAACCTGCTCCACCAAAAGTTGAAGAAGCCGAGGAAGGCCCATCTACCAGGACTGGATCTCCCTGTGAATCAAGCGGGACCTACCATTGCAGTGAACACCCTGACAAACAAGTTTCCATGGAAGAAGGGAAGCGGTTCCCTCCATGTCGTGGCGACAACAAAGGTCACTCGGCTCTCTGGGTCCTGGAATCATAACGATCCTAATGTTCTTCGTTTTACATATCCGATACAGCTTTGTAACAAAAAACTGTGTCGGGTTTCTTTTTTTATACATAGAACGTGTAGCTTATTTCTGCTAGTATTTTCCTATGACATGCAGACAATTTCTCAATATCGTTGAGATGCGCACGAAAATAGTAAGTATGGGGACATTCCTTAGTGCTTCCGCATTCACCTTTTGGCAAACCGGTACCATCCCATTGGAAAAATGGATTCTTATGGGTATTGCCACATTGCTTGTCGACATGGGGACTACAGGGTTTAATACTTTTTTCGATTTTCACCGTGGAACTGATAATGCAACCTATACGCAAGAAAAAGAGAAAGTATTGGTTCATGAGGATATCAATCCTATTTCTGCTCTTATCGTCTCTTTGATCTTATTTGCATTGGCTGCAATCATCGGATTATATCTTGCTTTTCTCACCAGCTGGTCTCTTATCCTTTTTGGAGGCATCTGTATGCTGGTCGGATTTCTTTATACAGGAGGCCCGATTCCTATCAGCAGAACTCCGTTAGGGGAGTTGTTTGCGGGAGGTTTCTTGGGATCTGCCCTTTTTTTGATTACGTTGTTCGTATTGGATGTTCCGATAACCTTCAACGCTCTGTTGCTGACCATACCTTTTCTTGTGTTGATCGGTATGATCTTATCCGTAAACAATGGGTGCGACCGAATTGGAGACCAAGCAAATGGACGTAAAACGTTATCAGTCCTGATCGGTAAAGAAGCTAGTATCTATCTGATAGCATTTGAAGGATTCGGAGCGTACGCACTTTGCATTGCTTATGCTCTTATCGGTTTCTATTCCGTCTGGATGGCTGTTTTCACACTTGTTCTTGGCTTTCAATTTGCAAGGCAATTCAAGTTCTTGCTAAGAGAGGGGATGGATGAAGCGCATAAAGCCCGTTATATGCGCTTGGTATCCGTCTGGTATAGGAATTTTGCCATATCATTTATCCTATCCTGCCTGCTTGCTGCATTTCTATAGTGTGTTGCGCTCAGGTTTTTTAATCGTAGCTGCATACAGGGAATTGATAATACCCAACACTGCAGAGAGAGAAAACAGAACCTCGATGCCCAAGGTTTTCCAGATATAACCGCCGAGCAGTGCGATGATGACACTGATAAGATGGTTTACTGAAATTCCTGTGGTAAGAGTTGCCGTTACCTCTTCATTGGATGAGGACAGATCGCGTGCATACACATTGGCCGCCATGCTTGCAAGGCTGAGAATAGAATCCAATACAAAATTGACACAGACAACAATGAAGGCTATATGTATGGGGAAAATGCGATGGGAAAACCCATAAAGCAGGCATACGATTACCAAAATCAAAGTATCGGCGATCATGATGGTCTTATATCCAAGTTTATCAATGAGCATCCCGATTGCAGGGCTGAGGAACATCCCGAAGACCGAACAAATGGCCAACAACAGAGCAATCAAAGAAGTATCAGCACCGTATACCAGAATCATTACATAGGGAGCAAACGTTAAGAAAATTTGTTTGCGTGCTCCGTAAAAAATCTGCAGCATATAGAATTTATTGAATTTCTTATTAAAATACAGCCTGTTTCGTTTCACATGGTTGCCCTGGTCTTTGAGCGTCAGGGAGAGAAGCAATGTGGCAAACATCAATAAGACAGCCAAGAAGAAAATCACCTTAAAACTGAATATGGAATCCCTTGCGTATCCAAATTTAGCAAAAACGACAAACAAAAGTGAGACCAGAAGGTATCCAACAATATTCCCTCCGTTATAAATGGAGGAGGTGATGCCGAGACTTGCTCCACCTTTATCACTTTTTGCCAAAGAGAGGGATAAAGAACTCTTAAGAAGTAGATTGATATGTTCCCCGCTGCTGAAAATGACCATGCAAAGAATTACCAGAACCTTACTCGATCCAATGAGTAAAAAGCCAGTTAACCCAAGGAACATTATGAAAATACCAATCTTAAAGACAGTACGCTCGCTCAGCCGATACATTGCTGCAAGAATGAAAATCAGCAAAAGTCCGGGCATTTCTCTGAAAAACTCTACGATACCACGTTCGAATTCAGAGATTTTAATAATTTCGGCGAGGTAGTTGTCTTGGATACCCCGATATAAGCCGTATGCTAAGCCTGTCAACATTATTGCAGATAAGAATATTCTTACCCCGGTATTCTCATGGTAGATAGACTCCTTCGTCTTAGGCATCATCGCAGGCTCCTACAAATATGTACATCTGTGCGCACTATGCGTGTATTCCATAAGGATGTCAATAAATGATAAGGAAATGAATATGTTTTTGCTCGAAAAGGAGAATGAAAATAATGAAATAGAGGTGTTCATACTACAATTTTGAGCTATTGACATTTTACAGATTAGTTATTAATAAGGTTATTAAATAGGATTATTAAATATGAGTGATAAATCAATGGAACAAACAATACTGGAAACGGCCGAACGATTGTTCATTGACCGAGGATTTTCGCTTACATCCACTACTGATATTGCTAAAGAGGTCGGGTGCAATCAATCGTTGATAAATTACTATTTTCGTAGTAAGGAAAAATTGTTTCAAACGATCTTCAAGAAAAAAGCACTTGTCTTCCTTGCTTCCTTGAGGGAACCTTTGGAAGCTCATATACCGCTGCAAGAGAAAATTAGAGTGATGAGCGAACGACATTTTATGACGTTATCTGAGAATGCAAAACTTCCGTTTTTCATCCTGAATGAGATACACACCAATCCTGAGCGGCTTAATGTAGTCAAAACAATTATTACCGATATCCTTCAACAGATTTCGCCTTCCTTGAATGAGGAACTTGCCCTTGAGATTCAAGAAGGCCGTATGAGGAATACTACGTTGTTTGAGATTTTTCTCACCATGGCTTCTTTGAACATCGGTGTATTTCTTTTTCATCCCGTATTGAAGAATTTCATAAACAAACCAAATGATGAATTAAGAACGTTGCTCTTACAGCGGAGCCAGGAAAATACCAGAATTCTCTTGCTGAGTTTGGAGCCATAAGGAATAACATGAAGATTTTTACGAGAAACAAATCGATAATTATAGCAGCACTGGTAGCCCTTTGGGCTTTCCCTTTAAGTGCGGAAAGCGTAACCCTCTCCCAATGCGAGCAGACTGCCTTGACCAATCATCCATTGGCAAAGCAAGAGGTGCTCTTGGATTTGATTGAAAAGGCAGATGTTGCCCTGGCAAATGCCCAGTATCTTCCCAAACTATCTGTTGCGGGAAAGGCGAGTCGGCAATCAGATGCGACTTCATTTTCCAACTCCACACTCGGAATCAGTATTGATGCCAATCTTACTCAATTCCAAGTAGTAGGAGAAGTTAGTCAAGTAGTATTTGATGGAGGAGCTATCAAAGCTCAGAAGAATGCTTCCATCGCTTCTTCAGATGTTGCCAAGAGTCAACTTGCTGTGAATCTGGAGTCATTGAAAAGCGGTGTGAGGGAAGCTTATTTCTCAATTCTCTATCTTGACAGCCAAATAGAACAGTTGAAACTGATGCAACAAGAATTGGGAGATACTCAAAAGAAGTTGACGACCTACTTAGACAATGGCATCGTTGCTCAGTCGGATGTTGCAGCCGTAGAAGTACAACAGCTTACCATTTCTTCCCAAATCCTAGATGTGCAGGTCAAACGCGAGAGTGCGGTGTACACGCTATCTCAGCTTACAGGGCTGACATTTACGCTCGATACTACCTTTACAAGACCTGTGATACCACAGAACAAGGTTGACGAAATTTCATCGTTGCGTAAGGAGTTTGACGTATACCAAGCTCAATTGGCGGTACTGGATGCACAAAAGCAAGCTCTCAACTCAAGTCTGTACCCGAAGGTGAGTGCCTATGCGCAGGCAGGTTATAGCGAACCTGGTTTGAATATGTTTACCTCAGGTCCAGCTGGATGGTGGATAGTGGGTGTCAGGGGATCGTTCTCCTTGGATAGTTATTATACCTATGGTGCTAGCAAGGAAAAGCTAGAAGCATCCAAGCAGCAGATTGAGACGCAGATAGAACAGTTCAAATTAAATGAAGGAATCAAGCTTCATCAAAAACTTTCAGAAATAGATACTCTTGAACAGCAACTGACACTAGATGACCAGATTATCGAGATTCAAAAGTCAATCAAAGATGCTGATGATGCCAAAATTGCAACAGGGACCGTATCGGTTGCCGATATGATTTCCGCAATGAATACAGTAACACTTGCTCAGTTGACACGCTCACAACATGAAATCCAACTATTGTTGGCACAAAGCGAACTAAGTCTCATCGAAGGCTATGGAGAAACCCAGAAATGAAACAACTTGCCGTAATAAGTATTCTCTTACTGACGCTGGTGTCCTGTACACCTTCCTCTCAGGTGAAAATAGCAGAAGGTAGCCTTGAAGCTACAGAAGTGATCATAAGTGCAGAAGGTAACGGACGCATCGTTACGTTTGATGCGACCGAAGGTTCTCAGGTCAAAGCCGACCAAGTAATTGGGCAGCTGGATGATCAGCAACTCGTATTACAGCGTAAGCAATTGCTTGCAAACAAAGAAAGAATAGAGAGCCAAATGCCTAATGTAGACGTGCAAATCGCACCATTGAAAGCACAGCTTGAAGTTGCAATGACGGAGCAGGCAAGGGTTGCAAACCTTTTTGAAGCAAAGGCTGCAAGCCAAAAACAAGTCGATGATATCAATGCACAGGTAAAGTCCTTGTCAGCACAACTTGCCGCACAAAAACTTACCCTTGAGCAGACCGTCAGCAGTTTAACCAGCGAGAGTTCCGCCTTATCATTTCAAATTGCACAATTGGATGACCAAATTGCCAAATGCGCGATTGCCAGTCCCATCGATGGAACACTTCTGACTAAATACGCTGAAGTAGGGGAACTGGCAACGATGGGGAAATCCTTATGTAAGATAGCAGACCTTGCGCACATGTATTTGAGAGCTTACATCACAGCATCACAGCTTTCGACGCTTGCTCTTGGAGATACTGTAAAAGTCATGATTGATTTCGGCTCTTCGGAGGAGCGTTATTACGAGGGTACCATAACTTGGATATCTGATAAGGCTGAGTTTACTCCGAAGACAGTTCAAACCAAAGATGAACGTGCCTCCTTGGTATATGCCATGAAAGTTTCCTTGGTCAACGATGGATACCTGAAATTAGGTATGTATGGTGCTGTAGTCGAGGGGAACTGAATATGCCACGTTTAGCTGTTACCACACATGGTATAAAAAAACAGTACGGCAAAGTACAGGCTCTCAAGGGTATTGACCTTT
>QJZS01000140.1 GCA_003247345.1 Spirochaetales bacterium | reverse complement strand
TCACTTTATCAGGCTGAAGGATGAGTATCTTGGAAAAGAGTTGACGATTAATTTCGACTACACTTCAAACAACTCTTTTGCAGGCCATCTCAGACCGGTTGTTGCAGGCACCAAGTCAGATCTTCTTTTCTATAAACTCAACGAATGGCCTTCCCTTTTCTACGGCTTGGCATTGCTTTTGCTCGGAACCTTGATTTTGCTATTCTCTCTCTTTATCCAGACCGAAGATGAAAGAAAGAGCTTTTTTTATTTTGGATGGGTTTTGCTTGCTCTGGGGGGATGGGTATTCAGCCAAACCCCTAGTAAATTCATACTATTCAGAAACCCTGCTCTTTGGCTGAATCTCAGCTTTGCAGCTTTGTATCTGTTACCCTTCTTCCTTGTGAAGTATATCCAATATTCGTATCCCATTGGGGCTTGGCTGAAACCATTCTCTCTTGGTTCTATACTATTCGCTTTTTTATATGTTGTTGGAGGAATACTTCAGGTAACAGGACTATTGCAGTATACAGACATGCTTCTTATCTCTGGCCTAGGCCTAGCAATTTTCTTACTGATGCTCCTTGCAATGCTCGTGTATGAATATGCTCGAGGAAACCGAGAATTACAATCGTTTCTTATAGCTATGGGATTCTTGCTTTTTTCCATCCTTGGAGAAGTCATTCTTCTCATCCTCGGCATCATCCTCAACAGTGCTGTCATTCTCCATTTTGGGATGGCTGCTGCTGCTGTCGTGCTATTCTATAGAAGTGCCAGCCTTATGCGCCTTAAAACCCAAATGCTCTTCAAAGAACATCTGCTCTTATCGCTTGCTTACACTGATGCACTCACCGATGTCGGCAATAGAGCCGCATATGATAGAGAAATCTCAAAGATTTTGGATGATCCGGAGCCTGAGACACATGCTATTTTTATGATGGATATCAATGATCTTAAGGTGATAAATGACACACACGGGCATAAAATCGGCGATGAGATCCTCAAAGACTTTGCAAAACAACTGAAGCATCTATTACCGGCACGAGGACAAATATTCAGGTATGGGGGTGATGAATTCGTTGCCTTGGTATCGAGAATATCACAAGAAGAGATGGAGAAGATAAACCATAAGATCTTAACGTATTTCTCCAGCACCAATAAACTGGCATACAAAGTAGCTGTAGGGTGTGAACGATACGTTCCACAAAGAAAAGATCGATTCCATCAATGTGTTTGTAGGGCAGACGAGGCTATGTACAAATGCAAGCATCATATGAAAAATAACTAAAGCTTCAGTTATACGAGGTCAAACCATGAAACGAATATTACTATTCATACTCTGCTCTACTCTGATTCTCCCCCTGTTTGGAGGTATCTCCATGGGGGGAAGCACCGGTTATATTGTAATGCCGAGTGCGGAAATTGCACCAAGAGCACACAACAGTTCGGTAACCACTGCATACAGTGCAACCCTGACAAACGGCCAAGCGGTACATATCCCTTCTCTGACTGTGGCACTTTCCGATGAACTAGAGGTAAATGCGGCTGTTGATATCGCTACAAATGTCGATCTTCTGATCAACGGTAAATATCAAATCAGTAAGAAAGGATCAACCAGTTTTGCTGCAGGCTTACTGGCACAAGTCAGTGATATAACCAACTCAAACGATCTATCAGCCCAGATCTATGGGGTTTCTACATTTGAGAACAACATCATGGATTTTCCATCCAAGACAAGCCTATTGCTTGGTTATACTTTCAAACAGAACCTGAATACCAACATCAACTTTGCCATGGGATTCGAGACTCCGATTTTCAGAGAAACCTTTCATGACAATGTTGTCTTCATCATGGACTTCGGCAACGTTTCTTATAGCACAACCCCATCCGCCGGAGACGCCGACGACAGGGGTTTGATAAATATTGGCTTGCGCCTGCTGCCAGTGGAATTTCTCCAATCGACCTATTTTGGATTCGACATTCGAGCACTGGATTTGTTTGATTCCAATGGAAGGGCAATCAGTCTTGCCGCTTCCATCTCATTCAGACCATAGACCTTTACTCTATTTCAACCACTTTGATCATATTGGTCTTTCCGCTGCTTCCTACAGGAACACCTGCAGTAATTACAATTGTATCCCCTGATTTGACCTGGTTATGCGCCTTCAAGTATGTAGGTGCAAAATCAAGCAATTGGTCAACGTTTTGGAGAGGATCGATGAGAATTGCATTTACCCCCCAACTCATTGAAAGATACCTAACGACCTCCGGAATCGGAGAGAACGCTACGATAGGAACCGAAGGGCGGAACTTTGCAATAAGACGGGCAGTCGAACCAGATTGTGTGAAACACGCAATATAGGAGGCTCCAACAGAGAGGGACAATTCCCTCGTTGCCAAGCCCACAGCTTCAGTTGTAGTTATTTTTCGGTCCGGATCCAACATGCTGATCTGATTGAAAACCAAGCGTTTGAATGCATTACTCCGTTCAGCCAAACTTGCAATACGGGACATTGTCTCTACGGCAGCCAAGGGATAATCACCAGCAGCTGTTTCTCCGCTGAGCATGACGGCGCTCGTACCATCGAGTACTGCATTGGCAACATCGTTGGTCTCGGCACGAGTCGGCTTTGGATTGTGTATCATTGATTCCAGCATCTGAGTCGCTGTAATAACAGGTAGGCCTCTATCAATACAGGCCCTCATGATGGATTTCTGGATCAACGGGACTTCTTCTGCAGGAGTTTCAACACCAAGGTCTCCGCGAGCAATCATAATGACACTCGACTCATCCATAATCTGCTGTAGATTGGTGACCGCCTCAGGTTTCTCAATCTTGCTGATAATGGGAATGGTACGACCAAACGTCGCCATCATATGATCCTTCAAAGCCTTTACATCCTTTTGACTTCGGACAAAGGAGAGTGCCACATAATCAAGGTTATTTTCGAAGGCAAAGGGAAGATCATGTAGATCCTTTTCGGTAAATGAGCTCAGATGATGTAGGGGGACCTGTGGAAGATTCACTCCCTTACGAGCCAAGATAGTTCCATCTTCCAACATTGTGCAATGGATATCCTGCCCATCAATCCAATCGACTACAAGCGAAACCAAGCCATCATTGATCAGAATCTTCTGACCTTCCTTGATCTCTTCATGTAGGTACGGGTAATCGATACTTACTCGATTACGATCTCCTATACATTCTTTGGTCGTTATTACCAAAGACTCACCTTTTTTCAGGGTATAGGATTCTTCCTGCAACTTCCCAAGTCTAATCTTCGGGCCTTGCAAATCCATAAAAATAGCAACAGTGATTCCAAGTTCCTTACAGGCTTGTCTCACAAAATCAACGCGTGCTTGCTGTTCATCATGGGGTCCATGACTGAAGTTCAACCGTATAATACGACACCCCGCTTCGAGGATGCTTTTAATCACTGCATAACTTTCACTGGCCGGTCCCAGTGTAGCGACAATTTTAGTGTAGGTCATTTAAGAACCTCCTGTCTCTATCATGAAACTAATATCAGAAGTTTGTAAAGTCGAAAACCCAAAAGGGTGAGCAAAGAATCACCCAAACGGGTGAGATAAATACCCCCTGTGGGCGATTGTTTTCCCGTGCCTTCGGCATACAGTTTAATTATGAATAACAAGATTCTTCAAAGCTGGATAATCATAGGCGCTTCAGTACTCATCAGCATCGCTTGTTTGAGTTCCATACCGCTTTTGAAAGTGGATTCTTCAACCGATGCCTTCATACCCGAGCATGCCCCGGTTGTTAAAACCAACGAAAACATCGAAGCCAAATTCGGATCACTCGATAGTATCGTGGTCAGCCTCTATGCACCGTCTACTATGCTGACTAACCAGAACCTCGCCATTTTATCTGATTTGACAGATTCAATTGCTACACTGCCTGGAGTAAAACAGGCTTCGTCCGTTACCAACCTTGACCATATGCAACGCTCAGCAGATGGAATGACGGTTATTCCTCTCTATGATGGAAATATAGAGGACCTTCAAAATCGCATTGACTCGTGGCCTTCGTTCTACGAAGGGACCTTTCTCTCTACTGATCGCAAGGTTGCCTCCATTCTCATACAGACAAAAAGTGGCTATGATGCTGAACTCCTGCTATCCGGAATCAGGCAGCAACTTCTCCCCGTCACGGGTTTGGAAAGCTCAATCCTTGGGCTTCCTGTGGTAAATGAAGAGATTCAAACAAGCATCCTCAGTGATTTGGCTATTCTTGCCCCTATCGTCGGCATCATGATTTTGGTTGTTTTATTTCTTTTTCTTCGCAGGATTGAAGCGGTATTTCTTTCACTGGTACCTCTGATTTTCGGCAGTTCCCTCACCTTGGGAATCATGGCATGGACCGGAATCACCTTTACCATGGCCACCATGCTAGTTCCTGTCCTTCTTTTGATTGTCGGCAGTGCCTATACCATCCATATATTCAGTCATTTCTACGAATCGTACGACGGTAGTGATATGGAGGGAACCCTTACCCGTGTGGTTAAGACCAATACCTACCCGATCATAGGTTCGGCTGCCACCACGGCTTTTGGATTCCTCGCCCAGCTTTCAAGTCCACTTGGACCTTTCAGAACCTTTGGATTCTTGAGTTTCCTTGGTGTCGGTGCATCTGCTCTGAGCGCCCTATTCTTGCTTCCTGCTTTGATTCGGGTGGTATATACCATTCGAAAACCGCATGTCAAAACCCAGGTGCAGAAAGGGCAATCATGGTTGATTCGTTCCACACTTGCAGTTACCAATCGTTGGGGTATCGTAGTCATAGCTCTTGCAGTCTTCATCATTGTTGTAGCGCTGCCACTTTCCTATCGTGCTGTACAAAAAGGCACAAATATGCTCGATTTCTTTCGTCCTTCCTCTTCTTTGGTACAAGACAGCAAACGATACAACGACAGTATGGAAGGATCATTCTCGCTATCTGTTATGATAACACCTCCCTCAAACGAGAAAGTGCTTAACCCAAAGGTGCTCAAAACATTGGAACAGGCCATCAATCGTATAGAAAAGGATCCATCGGTGGGAGGCACTCAATCCATTCTTCCTTTTATCAAGAGAATGAATCAGATGCTCGGGCCAGTCGAAGGAGAACAGATACAAAAGACTGAAGATGCTCCTGTTTTTGACTTCTTCTCCGATGCCCCGCTTGCATCCCAGACAGATGAACCTCAGGCAGCACAGCAATCGTATCAGGGAGGGGAAGGCTTGTATGAGATCCCCAGCGACCCTGCCAAATATGGACTGTCTAATGAGGAAGAGCTGAGTAACCTGATTGCCCAATACCTGTTGCTCTACAGTTCGTCTTTGGATGCGTTCATCGATGATCCTTTGCAACCCGAGTCTACGCTGTTTACGATTTTACTCAAGAAATCAGAAACCCAAAACTTAGGTAAACTCTCATCACTCATTCCTACTTTGTTTCCACAAGATTGGAAAGTAGAGATAGGCGGAGGTGAAGCAGTAAGCCTATCCCTTTCGGATTTGGTTACCAAGAGTCAGATTATCTCCCTTTTCAGCTCACTTCTTGCTGTTTGGATATTGGTAATTCTGACTCTCCGTTCGGTAAAACTCGCTACGCTTGCCCTCCTGCCCTGTTTATGTGCACT
>QJZS01000138.1 GCA_003247345.1 Spirochaetales bacterium | reverse complement strand
CATCTGGCATTGATTCAGAAAGAGCGTTCCAGACCAACCGACTATTCGAATTTCAACCCACCTGTGAGAATCCCCGATAAATACACAAGCTCCTTCATCTCTTCTGATACGTTGATGGGGCGTTGTCCTTGTCCTGTTGAAGGTGAGAAAACTCGATGTTGCAACCTCAAGACCCTCGATGTGGTTCAGCAATGTGCATTTGGATGTTCCTACTGTTCCATCCAATCCTTTTACAACAGCCATGAGATCAAGGTTGTGGAGAATCTCCAAGACCGACTCAAGACTTTGGAATTGGAAGCCGATACGTGGCATATCGGAACAGGACAAAGCAGTGACTCACTGCTTTGGGGGAACGACTATCATACTTTGGATGCTCTTTCCACCCTTGCCAAGAGGTATCCCGACCTAATCATAGAACTGAAAACAAAAAGCAAAAGAAGCGATTATTTGGACTTGGATTTACCTTTGAACCTTGTATCTACGTGGTCACTGAATGCTCCTACGATCATTGAGAAGGAAGAACACCTGACTTCTGCCTTGCAGCAACGCTTGGAAGCTGCCCAGAAAGCCAGGGATGCAGGTCGGATCATCGGCTTTCATCTGCACCCCATGGTGTATTTCGAAGGTTGGGAAGAAGAATACGGGCGTTTGATCGAAGAAGTAGTCAATAAGTTTGATCCCCAGGATCTGATGATGTTCTCCCTAGGAACTTTGACCTTTACCAAGGCTGTATTGAGACAAATGCGAACCGACCGCTATAAGACAAGGGTCTTGGATATGGATCTCACTCCTGCAGCAGGGAAATTCTCCTATCCGCTTGATATTAAGGAAAAAATGTTCAGCTTTGTGTATCAACAGTTCCCCTCCACTTGGAAACAAGGCGCTCCCTTCTTCTATCTCTGCATGGAAGATCCTTCACTTTGGGAACCTGTATTTGGATACAGCTATCCAAACGATAAAGCCTTTGAGGCTGCCATGAAAGTATCCTACCAGTCCTGCTTACAAAGAAGGCAAAATTCTTAAAAATCTATTGTGATTTTCTTTTTCCTTGAGCGGGGTGCTGAACAGGGATACACTCATATACGCAACCAAACAAAATTATTGGGGTATGTATGAGCAAACGCAATGATGCTGTAAGGGTGTATGATATTGCACCCTATAAACAAATATTTCCCTATCTCATGCCAACACGAGCAGATTCTTTGGTGTACCAGAATATTGTATTGGATCTGAGTGGAACGGTGCAATTTATCAAGAACCATAAAGCCCCAGACGGAAGGACCTACCGCGTATTTGAAGTATTCCTTGCAGCAATTTTGCGTACGATTGCACTCCGACCGGAACTCAATCGTTTTGTATCGAACTCTCAATATTGGCAACGAAAAGATTTATCACTTAACTTCGTGGTAAAGGAATCCTACGCTGATGAGGCTCCCGAGCACAGCATGCCCCTTACCTTTTCACCCGATATGCGCCTTGATCAATATGCCGATATCATTAACCAAGCAATCATTGACCAACGTAAACCCGCAGGAATAAATTTTACCGACAAGGCAATTCTATTCTTCCTGCATTTCCCCCGTCCAATTATCAGAATGATTGTACGTACGGCACGCTTTCTTGATAGACACGGCAAAGCCCCCAAGGCTTTGGCCGAAGCTGATGGACTACATACATCCCTGTTCGTAAGCAATTTGGGAAGCATCGGACTTGGAGGTGGAAGTCCTCACCACCATCTCTATGAATGGGGGACCACCAGTATTTTTATTACCATGGGGGTTTTGAGGCGCAGTCGTATGCATGAAGACGGCCAAGTAAAATACCGCGATACAATGGAAGTGGGATTTACGGTTGACGAACGAATAGCTGATGGGTTTTATTTCACAAAATCATTCAAGCTCTTCCAGGACTTGTTGGAAGACCCCACCCCGCTTCTTACAGCCCCGCAGGAGCTTCCCCCGCCCCCGCTTACAAAGCGGGAGTATAAGAAGAAACTTAAAAGTCTTACTTGAGTTTCTGCTCAAACAGTTCGAGAGCTCGACCTTTGAGAGGGTTTTCCTCTCCATTGATCATGCCTTTGAGAGCATTCATTTCAGTCTTGCTAAAATTTACTCCCCCAACTTTATATTCCTCGAAAGCTTCGGTGGCAATGGGACAAACCTTTCTCACCATCTCAAGTACCGTCTCAGCGTACACACGGATTTCGTACTGGGCATGGGGATCAAGTCGTAATTGCAAGAAATGGAGAAGATTGTGCAAATCCATCTGCCAGTACCATTCGGTATAGAGGCTGAGAGGGAGGTCGATTCGGCTTAACTCGCGTGCAATTCCCAAATCAAGCAGCTTCTGGTAATTCTCATAGGTCTTCTTCTGGTCTTCTGCAAGCAGATCAAGCACTTGCTTTGCAATAGCAGGATCAACAGGCTCGTCCACTCTTCCCTGCTTGTTGTCCTCACTTTGGAAGTTGATATGAGCAGGATCAGGTTGGTAACATTCGTCACTCATGACACTATATCTACCACTTATCTCATTCACTCGTCCTGTGCGGTGACGGATCCATTGACGTGCCACAAAAATTGGCATTTTTACATGGAAGGTAAAATTGACCTGTTCAAATGGTGATGTATGGTCATTGCGCAAGAGATAGGTGATAAGGCCTTTATCCTGTCTATAGGTTTTAGTTCCACTTCCGTAGGATACCCGAGCGCTTTGTACGATGCGTTCATCACTTCCCAAATAGTCGACCAATCGAACAAATCCATGATCGAGAACAGGAAATTCCTTATCCAGGATTTCCTCAGCAGCGGCTACGATGCAATGTGCCATGACGATACCTTCCTTACTTCAAAAACAATAGTGCAATGGTACTAGAATATCTGGATTCGAGCAACAACGATTAGAGCAGATTCATCCTGCCCAAGAGTACGGCCAAGCCTGCACTGCAGGCTGTTTCGGTGCGTAGAATGCGTTTCCCGAGCGATGCAAATTGAAATTTATTTTGTTTAAAAATTTCCCGCTCTCTCTCGGTAAAGCCCCTCTCTCCCCCAATTGCAAGAACGACAGGTTGGTCGGAGACAAGAGACATTGCAGATAGAGGCTTTCCGTCCCAGACGTTATCCAGAACAATTTTTACCATGTCGGAGCCAATCATCATCATTGCTTCTTTTACGGAGGAAGCAAATAAAACTTCACTTACCCCACACTCCCCGCTCTGCATGGCTCCATCGAGGAGAATATCTTTGTATTCTCCGCTTGTGTAAAGATTCGCTTTGGCATAAGACTTCTCCCCTGTTTCAGTTGTACAAAGGATGATACGCTCTACACCCAAACTGACAGCTTCACGAAGGACGCGACGCATACAAATTGGCCTCACTTGTGCTACCAGCAGAGTCACCGGATACAGCTCCGCTGATCCTTTACTTTCAATGGTATAGGTAAAACCAATTGAATCGGAGTCCATCTTGGTGATGGTGGCAAGCCCCTTATGTTGGTTGATCGCCCCACAGATGAAAGAATCGCCAATCTGAAGATGAAGAACCTTCTGGATATGCCGAGCTCTGGGGTCGGACATAGGAATTTCATTGTCATTTGCGAGTGAATCGAAGAGAATGATGTTCATACGCCACACTATAGCATAGTGCGGACAGAAAGAGGTAGACTCATATCATGAAGAACGCAATCTACGTAGCAACATCACATGACTGTGCGGCAAATCTTGCAGGCGAAGCCTACTTGATGACTTTGGATTATGACCATGTACTGTATCTCTGGGTGAACGATCCGTGTATTGTTATCGGACGTTACCAGAATCCATATAGTGAGTGCAACCTGGAAAGGATGGAAACTGAAGGGGTACAACTGGTCCGTCGTCAAAGTGGCGGAGGGGCTGTGTACCATGACCACGGGAATCTCTGTTTCACCTTGATCGGTGATAAGCATACCTCGACAAAGGAAGAGAATTTTTCCATCATCCTCCAAGGTTTAAAAAATCTCGGTTTGGAATGTGAACTCAGCGGGAGAAATGATATTCTGCTCAACGGGAAAAAGATTTCCGGCAATGCCTTCCAAACCACCCCAACCAAATTCTGCCATCATGGAACCCTGCTTATTTCCAGTGATCTTTCGGTAATGGGAAACTATCTTACCCCGAGTTCCACCAAACTTGCTTCCAAGGCAGTGAAATCGGTAGCCTCTCGTGTTGGAAACCTAAAGGAAGGCTTGGATACCATTTCCCAAGAAATGGTGCAACAGGCGCTGATGGAGGCATTCAAAACATTCTATGGAAATGCCGAGGTGGATTTGATTGATTTCACTACCTTAGAAGAAGCTCAGCAGAATTATCATCGATTTGGTGATCGTGCTACCATTTTGGAAAAAACTCCGCACTTCACCCATACTTTCAAACACCATTTTGCTTGGGGAGAGGTAGAGCTAAGCCTTCAGGTTGATAAGGCAACCATCAGCGATGTCATTATGTTTACCGACAGCTTGGATACTTCAGTCGTAGACAGACTCAAAGGATTACTCTTGGGCAGAGCCTATGAAAAACAGGTTTTGGAAGAGATTCTACAGAATTGCGAGCAGGCCGATTGCTCAGACCTGCTCTCCTATTTGATAGAAAACTTCTAATTCCCTTCCCGTCCTGAAATCTCAATCAAAGATCTCAGTCGGTCGACTTTCCAGCCTTCCAGGGCAAGAGTATTTGCTCTCCAACTCCAATTGCTGGTTCCGCAGGTGGACGGAATGTTCATCCTTCCTTCAGCTCCCAGTCCCATCCAATCCTGCATGGGGAGAATGGCATCCTTGGATCTGGATAGCAACATGTGCCTGATCAGTTGCCAAACAATTTGGTCATCGGGACATTCGAGATATCTGCGTACGATATCTTTTGTCTGCCCATCCAAACTGTCGTACCAACCTTGGCTTGTGTTGTTGTCGTGCGTGCCTGTATAGATGACACTGTTGTATTCACAGTTGTGGGGAAGATAGGCATTGGTAGCATCAAGCTTGCCCTTCTCCACATTGAATGCGAAGTGCAGGATTTTCATCCCTGGGAACCCATTGGAAAGCCTCAGATCAACGACATCATCAGTGATGACACCAAGGTCTTCTGCAATAATGGGAAGGTTATCCCCAAGCTGTGCTTTCAAGGCTGCAAAGAACTCTTTGCCGGGTGCAGGTACCCAAGTTCCCTTGATGGCATTCTTCTCGCCGGAAGGGACTTCCCAGTAGGCAGAAAATCCACGGAAATGATCGATTCTGACGATGTCACACAGTTCCAAGGCCTTTTGCATCCGTTTGATCCACCAAGCAAATTTCTCTTTCTTGTGTGCGTCCCAGTCATATACGGGATTGCCCCAAAGCTGTCCTTCTGAGGAGAACGCATCTGGCGGCACCCCACTGGATACGGTTTGTTTACCGTTCTCATCTATCTTCAAGAGCTGTGTGTTTGTCCAGGCATCCACACTGTCCGGTGCAACAAAAATGGGAATATCGCCGATAATCTGGATCCCAAGATCATTGGCATATTTCTTTACCGACTCCCATTGGGAGAAAAAGAAGTACTGTTGTACCTGGATGTTTTCAATCTCTTCGGCATGCTCAACAAGTAATTTAGCAATGACTTTACTGTCTCTGAGCCGTACTTCCTTCGGC
>QJZS01000087.1 GCA_003247345.1 Spirochaetales bacterium | reverse complement strand
ATTCGCAGGAACAGGTTGATGCAATTTTCCGGGCAGCAGCCATTGCAGCCAATGATGCAAGAATCAGGCTTGCAATCATGGCCAAGGAAGAGACCGGTATGGGTATCGTGGAAGACAAGGTTATCAAAAACCATTTTTCTGCCGAATACATCTTCAATAAATACAAAGATGACAAAACTTGTGGAATCATTGAATTTGACCAAGGTTCCGGTATTAAAAAGATTGCAGAACCTAAGGGAGTAATCTGCGGAATTATTCCTACGACCAATCCTACCAGTACAGCAATATTTAAAAGCCTTATCAGTTTGAAAACCAGAAATGCCATTATCTTCAGCCCACACCCAAGAGCAAAGAAAAGTACCTGTGAAGCTGCAAGGATTATTCTCAAGGCTGCAGTAAAAGCAGGCGCTCCAGAAGATATCATCGGATGGATCGAAGAACCCTCTCTACCAAAAACCGAATACCTGATGCAACATAATTTAGTCAATCTCATACTTGCAACCGGTGGACCTGCCATGGTCAAGAGCGCTTACTCCTCAGGTATTCCTGCAATTGGTGTAGGACCTGGTAATACTCCTGCCCTTCTGGACAAGAGCGCTGATATCAAGATGGCGGTAAGCTCAATCCTGATGTCCAAGACTTTTGACAATGGCGTAGTCTGTGCAAGCGAGCAATCAATCATCTGCCATACTGATATTTATAACGATGTCAAGAAAGAATTGGTTGATCGTGGTGCAAGATTCCTGACCAAAGCAGAAGCAGATATGCTTCGTAACGTCATACTTGATCCCAAGAGAGGCACTGTCAACCCAGCAATCGTAGGACAGAAGGCTTCCAAGGTCGCCGAAATCGCTGGTTTCACAGTACCTGAGACCACCAAGGTTCTTATTGGAGAAGTTACAAAGATTGAGGCTGCAGAGCCGTTTGCACATGAAAAGCTCAGCCCAGTATTGGGAATGTACCGCTGTGAAGGTTTCGGAGACGGAACAGATATGGCTGCAAGACTGGTTGCTCTTGGCGGATTCGGGCATACCAGTGTTCTATACATAGATGAAAACGAAAAAGAGAAAGTCGATACCTTTAGTAAGACTGTAAAAACAAGCCGTGTTTTGATTAACATGCCGGCCAGTCAGGGAGCTATCGGAGACATCTACAACTTCCGACTCGAGCCTTCCCTCACCTTGGGTTGTGGTTCCTGGGGTAACAACTCAATCAGTGAAAACGTAGGGCCCAAGCACCTTTTGAATGTTAAGACAGAAGCATCGAGGAGGGAAAACATGCTCTGGTTCAAACTGCCACCAAAGGTATATTTCAAATACGGTTGTCTCCCTGTTGCCTTAGGCGAATTGAAAGACAAAAAGCGGGCTTTCATCATTACTGATTCGTTTCTTTTCAACAGCGGAATGGTCGACAAGATTACTGAAACTTTGGAAGGAATGGGAATCGAGAGCGAGACATTCCACCAAGTTAAGCCAGACCCAACTTTGGGAACAATTACTGAAGGGATGAAGTTGATCAATGCATTCAAGCCTGATGTACTCATTGGACTTGGAGGTGGTTCTCCTATGGATGCGGCAAAGATCATGTGGCTTCTCTACGAACATCCAGAAGTAAAATTCGAAGGTTTGGCCCTAAGGTTCATGGATATCCAAAAACGTATCTATGCTTTCCCGAACATGGGCAAGAAAGCAGAGCTCGTTTGTATCCCAACCACCAGTGGAACCGGTAGTGAGGTTACTCCATTTGCCATCATCACTGATGAGAATACCGGCATGAAGTGGGCAATTGCTGATTATGCACTTACACCAAGCATGGCAATTGTCGACAGTGAGCTTGCCATGGGTATGCCAAAAGGTCTTACCGCAGCATGTGGTGTAGATGTTCTCACCCACGCATTGGAAGCTCTGGCATCCAGCATGTCTACCGATTATACAAATGGCCTCAGTCTGGAAGCAGCCCGAGTTATTTTCAAATATCTACCAGTAGCCTATCGTGATGGAAATGACAAGAAAGCCCGTGAAAAAGTACATAATGCCTCGACGATGGCCGGTATGGCTTTCTCCAACGCATTCTTGGGAGTCTGCCACTCGATGGCTCACAAACTCGGCGCCCAATTCCATGTACCACATGGGATGGCAAACGCCCTTTTGCTCACCAATGTCATCCGTTACAATGCTACGGATAACCCAACTAAACAAGCCTCATTCCCCCAGTACGAGTATCCTTCTGCCATCAGCAGATATGCACGTGCAGCAGACTATATTGCCATGGTAGTAAATGAACAGGAAAACACCCCGTTCATCAAAACCAAGGCTACTGACAGCCCAAGCAAAAAGGTTGAAGCTCTGATCGAGGGTATCGAAGAATTGAAAAAGACCCTTGATATCCCCGCTTCCATCAAGGATTGGGGCGTCAAGGAAGAGGACTTCCTTGCAGTGGTCGATGAGCTCTCAATCAAAGCATTCGATGACCAGTGCACAGGGTCCAATCCTCGGTACCCGCTGATCAGCGAAATTAAACAGCTCTATTTGGATTCCTTCTACGGTCGCCCGTATACGGAAGCCTAAGAGGTAACACTCATTTCTCTGTGCAGGACTTCATTGGAGTCCTGCCTTTTTTGTCTTTTGTAATTTTTCACGATATACGGCAATCCAACCTGTACAACTGCATCGCCTTGGAGTACTATGCCCTCATGTTTGACTGTAAACTCATCTGTACTGATATCGACGGAACCTTGTTGGATCCTCAACATAAAATTAGCGAACGCACTAAAGAAGCCATACACAAAGCAAGAAGAAAAGGTATTATTGTTGCATTGGTAAGCGGCAGGATTTCCAATAGTCTTGTTGTTCTCCAACAAGAGCTCGGTCTTGTCGGCCCGATGGGATGCTTCAATGGTTCACTGGTCCTTGATGAAGACCTGAAAGAATTGGAAGCACACCCAATATTCAATGAACAGTGCACTGCCTTAATGGATTACCTAAGATCCACTGAGTTAGAATATTTCGTATTCACCAATGAAAGTTGGTATATGAATCAAATGGGACCTTGGTATGATGTTGAGGTTCAAGCATCCCGTACACAGGGAAGAATCTTTGATTTGGCAAGCCTATGCGAAAACCTGCATCCAGGAGAGAGGCCCTTCAAATTGCTTGCAATGGGTAATGATCCAGATTATCTCATAACAATTGAAGCTGAATTGCAAAAACGGTTTGGATCCTCTTTGAATATATTCAGATCCTCTCCCCGGTATATTGAGATTCTGGCTCGCGGAGTAGACAAAGGCCATGCCGTGCGTTCACTGAGCAAAGCCTATGGCATTAATGCCAGTAGTGTTATGGCTGTAGGAGACTTTTACAATGACATCGGCATGTTCCGTGCAGCAGGGTTTGCTGTAGCAATGGACAATGCCCCTGACGAAGTGAAACAATATGCACATTCGATTACCAAAAGCAATCAGGAAGATGGCTTGGCATTGGCAATAGAGGCAATCCTGTGAAACCTTTGTTCAGTTTATATCGTGGCTTGCCCCAACCTATCTATGTCTTATTCTTTGCGACCATCATCAACGGTATGGGAATCTTCGTGTACCCATTTCTCGCCCTCTATCTTACAAAGCGTTTAGGATATTCAGCCCTCGATGCAGGAACACTTATGACGATTGCCTCGATCCTGTATGTACCGGGTTCGTTTATCGGGAGCAAACTTGCGGATACAATCGGACGCAAGCCGGTGATGGTTACCTTCCAAATTCTGATGGACGTCTGTTTCATCCTTGCTGGAATCTTTGAAGGTCAAGCCATTGTGCCTTACATCATACTGCTCGGATTGTTTTTCGATGGAGCTGTTGATCCTGCCCGCGAAGCCTTGAAAACCGATGTAACAACGATGGAGAATCGCCAGGTTTCCTTCAGCTTGATTTATCTGGGACACAACATGGGCTACGCACTCGGTCCTGTGATCGCCGGATATCTTTTTTATGCAGCTCCCCAGTGGCTTTTCTACGGGAATGCCATAGCGGGTTTACTCTCAGTATTCCTCGTTATCGTAAAAGTCAAAGAGAGTAAACCATCAAAGGAACTAATCGAAGAGAGCAAAAGTTGGCACACTACGGAAAAAGGAGAAGATGGAGGCTTGCTCAAAGCCCTGTTTACTCGCCCCCGCTTGTTACTCTTTGCACTTGCCGTCACATTCTTCAGTTTTGCTTACAGCCAAACCCTCTTTGCGCTTCCGTTATTGACTACCCAGCTATTTGGCGCACAAGGAGCACCTTTGTATGGCAAAATGATGGCTCTCAATGGAATCGTGGTAGTAGTCTTTACCCCACTTTTGGTAAGTTTACTCAAACGGTATCATCCATTGTCAAACTCAACACTGAGTGGAATATTATACGCAATAGGTTTCGGGCTTTTTGCCTTTGTCTCCACTCCTATTATGTTTTTAGGACTGACTATTATTTTCACATTCGGGGAAATCATTTCTGCTACCAATAATCACTATTACGTGGCAAATAATACTCCTATCAGCCATCGCTCTCGCTTTTCTGCAATCCTACCGATTATCATGGGAACTGGGCATGCAATAGCCCCTATGACCGCAGGTATGATCATAGAGACGTATTCCATGTCCTTGTTATGGCTTACTACCGCAGCTGCCGCTCTGATCGGAGGAGCTGGAGTATTTTTGGTGTACCTGATGGAAAAACGAGATAAGAAAGTCTGACTTAGAGTTTTTTCAACAGTTTCATCACGGCATCTAAGGGGAATGATGCATCGTTGGCATGATCTGAAGCCAAATCTTCCAACCACGTTCTAACAGCATCGCTTTGCGGTAGGATATACCCCGCTTCACGCAAACAATCCTCTGCAAGTACACGATTGCTTGTTTCAATAGCCTTCATTAACTGCTTGAAAACAGGATCATCACTTTTCTGGGCTAGAACATGCGCTGCATGTTCCTGTTCAGCTTTGCTTTTTGCCAAAGCAAACAATGTACTCCTTACTTCTTCACTCTTATCCTGTGGTTTTGGATAGTTCTCATAGGAAAGGTAAATTGCATGGCTTGGACATGAGTCCACACAAAGTCGGCATCCATCCAAACATTTATCAAAATCAATCTGGCCGTTCTCTGTATCGGTAGCACCGGTAGGACAGACAAAAAGACAAACACAATCTTTGGTACAAAGGGCAATATTTCTCGCTGCATGCATCAGAGGGCCTCCTTCGCAATACTCTGGATCTTGAAACTAGGGACTTTACAAATAGGACAAATTGTAGGAGGAGTATCCCCAACATAGATAAACCCGCAAATCTCGCAAACCCAGACGCTCGTTCCTTCCAAAAGCGAATTTTGTTGTTTCTCGTATCGCATCATCAATGATTTCAACAACTTGGAGACTTTCTCTCCCCAGACCAACGCTCTCTTTGCTCCTCTGTCGACAAACTCAGAGGCAGCTTGGTTTGCCGTTTCGTATCCACTAGACAAGTCTTTATCTACAGCCTCAAGGAGAGTTTTATACGTCTCGTCCTTTTCGCTTAGCCGATGTTGGTCATAATACGCAGCAAGCTGAGCAAACAATCCTGCTTCCTCTGATCGCAACTGTTTGGTACAAGCTTTTTCCAGATTAGTACACAGTGCAGCAAGCTCTTCGCTTGTCATCTGCC
>QJZS01000030.1 GCA_003247345.1 Spirochaetales bacterium | reverse complement strand
ACGAGCATGGTCTTGTAATCCAGAGCTGCATGTGGGTAGGTGAAGCCTATGACCGGCAGGATCTCTTACAATGGGCGTATTCAATGTATGACCCTATGATCGGCAAGGACGGATCTATTTCCACCTATCGATTGGGAGAATATAACCTTGACCAGATCAATGCGGGAAAAAATCTCTTCGCTCTCTATGATATGACCAAAGAGAAGCGATTTCTCTTGGCCGCTCAGTTGTTGAAAAGTCAGTTGAATACCCATCCAAGGACTCTATCCGGAGTATTCTGGCATAAGGAAATTTACCCTTGGCAAATTTGGTTGGATGGGGTGTACATGCAAGGACCTTTCAATGCCCAGTTCTGCAAAGTCAGCAATGATACAGTTGGTTTTGATGATACGGTAGAACAGGTAATCAAAGTGTACCAGGTCCTTCGGGATGAAAAGACTGGATTGCTGTATCATGCCTATGATGAATCAAAGGGGCAAAGGTGGTCTGATGCACAGACCGGGCAGTCACCGCATTTCTGGGGAAGAGCAATCGGTTGGTATTGTATGGCAATTCTTGACATTCTCGACTTCCTTCCCCAACAACATCCCAAAAGGGGAGAGTTAGGACGGATTCTTACGCAAATACTTGATTCTGTCCTTCATTTTCAGGATTCGAGTGGAATGTGGTATCAGGTGGTGGATAAGGCTTCAGAACAAGATAATTATTTGGAAACTTCCTGTACCTCAATGTTCGCCTACAGTTTGCTCAAAGCTCTTAGATGCAAGATAAGCACGAATAAGGTGTATAAAGTTCAAGCACTGAAGGCCCTTGAAGGAATCAAGGAAACGTACTTGAGAACTGATGAGAAAGGGAGCCTGCATCTTGGAGGAATCTGCTCTGTTGCCGGGTTGGGAGGTAATCCTTACCGTGACGGATCCTTGCATTATTATGTATGTGAGCCTGTGGCTGAGGATGATTTCAAAGGCATGGGACCTTTTATTATGGCTTGCCTTGAGGTCGAGAAAGCGCTCTAGACTCAATAGGTGATTTTTGACATTCCCCCTGATATGACTATCAGGGGATTGTTTTTCTCTGGTAAATAGGAAATGTCCTATTTATTAACAAGAAATTAATTGAAAAGGGTATTTGAATAACTGTTTCTTGCATAATATTTTGTAAAGGACAGTCCTGCGAGCATTAATGTTTCTTGTTTGACAATGGTTGTAGGTGAATGTAGAATAAAGCAACACAGATTTATTGTGCATGATCACAACATAGGAGAAGACAGAATGAAAAAATTGACTGTTGCGCTTTGTATCTTCTTGTTGCTCGGCACTGTTGCTTTTGCATGTTGCTTTTGCACAGGGAAGTGCTGAAAGTACAGCGAGTAAGAGCAATCTTCGTGTCGGTATGGTCACCGACTCTGGAACGATTGACGACAAATCCTTCAACCAAGGAACTTGGGAAGGAATTCTACAGGCGAGCAAAGACTACGGTCTTGATACCAAATATTTGAAGCCCGCTGGAACTACTGAAGCTGATTATCTGAAAGAAATCGGAAACCTTGTTGATGCTGGTTATAACATGGTAATCTGTCCTGGATTCAAGTTTGAATCTGCTCTGTTTGCTGCACAGGACAAGTATCCTAATGTAAAATTTGTCATTCTTGACGGCGAACCACATAGTGCTGACTACTCCACCTATCGCATCGAGAAGAATGTTGCTGCTGTTTACTATGCAGAACACGAGTCTGGCTTCCTTGCTGGTTTTGCTGCTGCTTTGCAGATCAAGGAAGGCGACTTCGGTTTCGTCGGTGGTATGGAGATTCCTGCAGTACAGAAGTTCAACTGGGGCTTCCAGCAGGGCGTGAAATATGCCAATGCAAACTTCGGCACCAAGATTGTCATGAAACAGGAAAATAACCTGTATCAGGGATCATTCGACAACGTCAGTGCTGGACAGCAGATTGCAGCATCCATGTATGATCGTGGTGTTGATGTAATTTTCGCAGCAGCTGGTGGTGTTGGTGTTGGTGTTATCAACGAAGCAAAGAACCGCGCATCCAGCGGACAGAAAGTCTGGGTCATCGGTGTTGATGTTGACCAGTACTCTGAAGGTCTCTTGCCCAGTGGTAAGTCCATCATTCTTACCAGTGCAATGAAATACCTTGATCGTGCTTCCTATGACATGATCCAAGCTGAATTGAATGGTAATTTCCCCGGTGGTGAGATTCTCACCTTCACAGCAGCCAACGATGGTATCGGTATTCCTCCCGAAAACCCGAATTTGAGTGCTGATGTTATTGCTGAGGTTTCCAAGGTATCTGCCATGTTGACTAGTGGCGAACTCAAAGTTGCCGCTTCCGGCGATGGTTTGTTTAAATAAACACGCAATCGATGCTTACATCAAGGGCCACCCATATCAGGTGGCCCTTATGTGCAAACTCATACCAATGAATTGTTCAAAAAACAGGGAGTTCACTGATGAGTCACGTTATTGAAATGTTGAACATTCGCAAGGAGTTCCCCGGTATCGTTGCAAATGATGATATCACCTTGCAAGTAGAACAGGGCGAGGTTCATGCCATTCTCGGAGAAAACGGGGCTGGTAAATCTACCCTAATGAGTATTTTATTCGGTCTATATCATGCTGATAAGGGAAAGATTAAAATACGAGGAAAAGAA
>QJZS01000018.1 GCA_003247345.1 Spirochaetales bacterium | reverse complement strand
TTGCATAAAGGCTTTGCAAAGGAAGTGGTCCGAAAGGCAGGAGTTGCCACCCCTGATTTTGCGGTGCTCTCACACCCAGATGATTACAAACAAGTCAATCTGCCATACCCTCTGTTTCTCAAGCCGGTGGCTGGGGGAACAGGGATTGGAATTACCGGATCGAGTAAAGTGAATAATTCTAGCGAGCTAAGGAACGTCTCTAGCCAGATGCTTGAATTGTATGATCAACCGGTATTGGTTGAGACGTTCTTATCTGGTAGGGAATTTACCGTCGGAATAACAGGAACGGGAGATGAAGCCCAGGTAACTGGGGTGATGGAAATCATCATTGACCAAAACAGTGATGGTGGCATTTATTCCTATAAAACCAAACAGGAATACGAAGAGTGCACACGGTACGAGAAACCTGAAGGCCGAGAATGGAAAGCCTGTGAGGAAGTTGCCTTGTCCGCTTGGCGTGCTCTTGGCTGTCGTGATGGTGGTCGAGTTGATGTTAAGATGGACAACTCTGGAGTAGTTCACTTCCTGGAAGTGAATCCACTTGCTGGCTTGCATCCGATTGACTCGGATCTGCCGATCCTAAGCAGAATGCATGGCTTGGATTATGACACTCTGATTGCTCGGATTCTCGCCTCCGCACAAAAGAGACTTGGTTTATGAAAGTTCTTATCCTAACCGATGCACACAAGAAAGTGATGAGTGAAGATGAGGCTGACACTATCCAGCAGGTCAAAGCAGTAAAGAAAGCGTTGCTTAAGCTTGGACATACCGTTGAGGTAGCTGAGTTTTCCATGAATCTCATTCTTACGGGCAGACGTATTGAAAAATCAGGATGTGATCTTGTGTTCAACTTGGTTGAGAATCTGGCTTCGAGTCATCTTTTACACCTGGTTCCTCTGCTCTGTGAAACACTCTCGATCCCCTGTAGCGGTGGGAGTTCCTATACGCTCTCCGTCACAGGTGACAAAGTGGTGGCAAAGAAGTCGTTGCGTTTAGCTTCTCTTCCAACCCCTCTGTGGGTGGAGCGTGGTATCAATTATGATTCCTTTCTTAATGTCCCGTTGCTGGTCAAACCTATAGCCCAAGAAGCTTCTGTAGGTATTACTGATGCCTCTCTGAGAACTTTTGGCGATGTCGAGCAGCTTGGATCCTTCCTCTGTGAGCATCCCGATACCTTCATCGAGCAGTATATTGATGGAAAAGAATTCAATATCTCCATCCTACCAGGAGGCAGAGTCCTTCCTGTATGTGAAATGCGTTTTGTCGATTATCCAAGTGACAAGCCCAAAATTGTGGGGTATGAAGCAAAGTGGGATGAGGATTCCTTTTCCTATCAGCATACCCAACGTTCCTATGCTTTTAAGAAAGAAGATGAAGCACTAGTATCTGAGTTGGAGCAACTCACTAAAAAAGTGTATGGGCTATTTGGCGGTAGTGGGTATGCTCGTGTAGATTTTCGAGTAGATGAACATCAAAAGCCCTACATTCTAGAGATGAATAGCAATCCCTGTATTACCCCTGATAGCGGGTTCATCGCAGCCGCGGCCCAAGCAGGACTCTCGTATCCAGAGGTAATCGAACAACTGATTCGGAGATGATACATGCAATTTCGTGAACAACCGATACATAAAGATATGGCTAGGGTAGGCTCGATCCTTGAACGCTCGGGATTTTTTAATGCCGAGGAGCAGGAGATTGGTGTTTCTCTGGTACGCGAACGACTGGAACAAGGAGAAGCAAGCCTCTACTTCTTTCAGTTTGCCCAAGAGAACGATCAAGTCCTTGGTTATACCTGTTTCGGGCCCATCCCTGGGACCGAAGTCAGCTATGACTTGTACTGGATTGCTGTAGATCCAAATTTCCAAAACAAAGGTATAGGCGGACAACTGCTTCAGCACACGGAAGCTGAGATCGTACATAGGGGAGGGAAACGCATTTATATTGAAACCTCCTCGCGTCCGCTCTATGTCCCTACCCGAAGTTTTTACTCACATCATGGATACATTTTGGAAGGACAGCTGAAGGATTATTATGCTCCTGGGGATGATAAACTGCTCTATGTAAAGTGGTGGTAAGCTTTAATTTCATAGCTTCATTAGTAGTTCTCATGGTATAAAAGAATACGATGAATACTTTCAAACTGTGTGTAATCTTACTCTTCGTTCCAAGTCTCATGTTTGCCTCTGATGTGAGGACCCTCACATTTGGCAATCTTGAATGGGGAGTAAAGAGCTCATCGGTTCCAATTGCTCCGGGACCAAATTATTTTGGGGGCAATGAAGATTCCGTTTGGACGGATGAGCAAGGCTTGCACCTGACCATCAGGGAGAACAAGGGTAACTGGTATGCGACCGAGATATTTACCTCTGAACCGGTAGGTTACGGGACCTATACTTTTACCGTCAGAACTCCTGTGTTGAGATATGAACCTCAGGTGGTTGCCGGGTTTTTTACCTGGGATAATGATCCGGAAGAATACAACAGGGAAATCGATATTGAATTCGCAGCCTGGGGAGAAGAGGAAGGCTCTACCTTCCAATACGTCGTACAACCGTATACGGACGAAAGTAGGATGATGCTTTTCGATCCACAGCTGCAAGGCAGTGTAACGACTCACCGAATTGTCTGGGCTCCTGACTCTGTTGCATTTTCCTCCTACCATGGAACCGTTGACCCGGATGACAGTGCTAGTGAAGTCATGCTCATGGAACGATGGACATACCCCTCCAGCCCAAGTGAAGGGAATGCACACTTTCGAATCAATCTTTGGCTCTACAGAGGGCAGAAGTTGCTCGCTCCCATACAGATGGTGCTCACTTCGTTTGAGTTTGAGAAGGGGCGGTTTTAAATCCTTTGCGCACTTGCGCTCCCCAGCCCCGTCCTTTACGCATGGCGTTGAAATAGGCTTTGATTCTCAATAAGCTGATTACTTGCCTGACGCCAAAATTCTCGATTATAGTCATACCCAATAGTCTAATTATGTCCTTGAAGCTATAGAGCGATCGGTCATAGTCACTGATATACAACGATGATAGGGATACCATGATTCCCATCAACACGGTTGCTGCAAACAACGCCATGACAATCGGGACATTCAATAAACCAACGAACGCACTTATAAAAACCAGGATAAGACCTTGGGCTTCTATGAACGGGCCCACCAACTCAAATATGAAGTAATATGTCATTGCAACCATACCTAAGCTTCCATATCGAGGATTTGCGATCATAGTGCTGTGGAACAGCATGATATCGATAAGACCCCGCTGCCATCTGTCTCGTTGTCGTTTAAGTACTTTCCAACTTTCAGGGACTTCCGTCCAACAATTGGCGTTTCCTGCATACTGTACTCGGTAGGGTCTCTTATGTTCTCGCATGTATCTGGAGAGTCGGACGACCAGTTCCATATCTTCCCCAACCGTGTCCTTATGATATTTTCCGCTTTTAGTTAAATACCCACCGGTGGCTATTGTACGTTCGCGATCGAATACCCCGAATGCTCCACTGATAACCAACAATAAATTCAGCCTAGCCCACCCGATACGACCTGTCATAAAAGATCTCATATATTCCAAGGATTGGAGCCGAGCCAAGAACTTTGACGGAAGGGCAATGGAATCAAGCGATCCCAGCTCCACACTACATCCATTGACCGGGCAAATATTGCCACCGGTGGCAATGCTTTCGATCCTCGTATCCAACATCACCGAGACGGCTTTCAGCAACGCGTCTGGTTCAAGCAAACTATCGGCGTCAATCCCACAGAAAAATTCCTTGACTGCTACGTCCAAGCCTAGATTCAAGGAATCGGCTTTGCCCCCATTGACCTTGTCGACTACCACCAGGTTCGGGATATTTTTATTCGTGTAAATACCTCTGAGTGGTTTTGTATGGAGCCGCTCCGGTACAATCCTGTCCTGTTTATCCAGATCAAAATAGTCTATGAGAGTTTGAAGGGTCTTGTCTTTCGAGCCGTCATTTACCACGATCAGTTCAAAATTAGGGTAGTGCTGATTCAACAAACTGTTGGTGCTTTCGATGATATTCGCTTCCTCATTGAAAGCAGGGGCAATGATGGATACCGAGGGCAAGACGCCCTTTGTGAACAACAGTTGTGTATCCTTTGCGTTCCAAAGACGATGTTGCACCTTTGCCGTTCTGAAGGAAATGGCAAGAATGAAAAGGTAGATCAGATTGATCGAAAGCGAATAATAGATCAGAAGATAATTGAACCGTACGATATAGAGCTTCCAAATCTGTGCAAAAGGAAGTCCTACAAGATTTGGGAGCTCTTTGATAAAGATGAGCAACGGAAGGACGGTAAGTACAAGCACCAATAAGAGAATCAAACGGACACGTTGGGGTTTCTCCATATGGGGTTTTGCTGGTGGGGGCTTGATTTTGGGGGTTGGCAGGGAGAGCTTTTCGTACAACGATGGGTGTAAATAGGTAAAAAGCAACAGTCTCAAGGATCTGTTTTTCTTAGCCAACTTTGATAACAATGCCAAAATTTGGGTCTGTGTGTTCTCGTCACTACCCGTGTTCAGATATTGAACAAGACCGCTTATGTACCTGTCTTTTACCAATCTCTCAAGGAGGGAGATGAGATTGGCATCAAATTGACCTTCATTGGATTCCAACAAATAGGCTATCCTATTGTTCAATACTCGTGCCAGAATACTCCTGATTTGTACCCTTCGTTCTATTTCGAACTGGGCAAGCAGGGCTGATAGAATTGCTGGATTTCGGCCTGTCATCTCAGAAAGACTTTGTACGATTTGTTCTTGCAATGGGGGGCGACGTGCATACGATAAAATCATCGGAATGTTAGCTGGATCCATCAAGGCCGCATAGGCTCGTATTACATAGATGGGAGTTTCTTTGAATCGGCTATGGCTGAAGGATTCTTCTGTGAGCACTTGAGGATAGTTAATACTCAGTGCATGAAGAGCTTTGACCCTGATCCTGCTGTTCTTCCCATGCGCTTGTTTGATCAAATAGTTCTTCAGTTCCTCACAAGGATACTGGGCTGCATATTCGGTGATGAGAAGTTTGAGATAAAGACGGTTGTTTTTCAGTCTACTTTCCAAATAGGGAAGGAGTTTCTCCGCATAGCTGATGAGCAAAGCTCGGTATCGTCCTGCCATCCAAGGCGTAGCCTTTCCCAATTTTCTAAGCATGGGGATAATTGCACGCTTTTCTTTCGCCCTTGCAAGAGCCTCAAACAAATATAAGGTAACGACCTCCCTCGATTCTCGAGTGAGTGCCTCAAGAAACGCAGTTCGAATTTCCTGTGTTCCAATTAGATTCCTTAGCTGTGAAACTGCTTCGATTCTTCTGATAGAAAAAGGGGAACGTAAGCGACGTAAAAGATGCCTAACATGCTCTGTTTGCAACAAATACTGTTGAATTTCCTGATCCTGCGTTTCCTCCAGCCTGATCGAGGGGCTGAGTTGGTTATACCATTGTAAAATTGAATTTGGCTTATATTTATGAAAGTCGAGATGATCTTCACCTATTTGCTTGAGCAGGGAAGCTTCCAACCTTTTTTCGTTTTCGACGACTTCTTTGTAGCAATATTGATGCTACGAGAAGGACATCGAGGGAAAGTACTGAAACCGTAAGGATGAATGCAAAACTTTCAAACACCTCAGTCCCCCCTTTCCATAATGAGATTCACCAAACCTACTATCTCATACAGTGCAACGGGGCGTTTGAAGAAATATCTAATTTGTAGCTCAAACGATCGCTTGATGGTTTGTTCATTTTTGTTGATGGACATCAACAGGAATGGGATTTTCCCCAGCGATGCCTTGCTCATGAGTTCTTTTCGGAGTGTCAAACCGCTGAGTTTTGGGATCAAAAGTTCACTAATAATGAGATCAGGAGGAACGTCGAGTACCATCTTTTTTGCTTGAAATCCATCATCCGCAGTCAGTACTCGGTATCGGTCTTTCTCCAGTGCCTGTTTGATTAGATCACGATCGAATCCCGGCTCATCTACTAAAAGTATGGTAAAGGCTGATCGGCTACCTGTAGCACTGGTGGAACTAGAGACGATTTGTCCCCCACCTTGTTTTTTTGCAAGACGGAGGCGGAACATGGCTGTCTGTCTGACAAGATTAGACAATTCTTCCATGGAGCGGGTGCCTATTGTCTCAAGTTCAGAACTGTGATATAGCCCTATCGAGATGGTGATAGGTACTATGAAGCGTTCCTCCTCGGCTATCGCTGTTCTGATAGTATTGGCACGTTCCAAGGACTGTTCAGGAGTGAGATTCGTGCATAGGATTGCAAACGTACCTCCTGCCAGCCTACATATTTCCACATGATCCTTTACAATCTGGAGCAAAAGATCTGCAAGTGTTCTCATAGTCTTATCGCCTTCTGCGCTACCATAATCCAGATTGATGAATTCAAGATTATCTATGCTCAGAACCATTGCTGTTAAAGGTACTTGGTACTGTATGACCTCATCAAGCTTATCCCTGAGGTACGCTATACAGAATTCTTGGTTGTAGAGTTGGGTGACAGGATCACGATATAAACTCTCTTCCAAGGTTTTCAATTTTGCAGTAGCTTTTTCCAATTCATCCTTGCTTTCCATTATTTGTCGTTCAGAATCGAGGAGGAGTGAAGAAAATACCGGGGGAAGGGGGAGGTCGGTTTCATTACAGACCCGTTCTACAAACGGTGCAATGGTAGACAGAAAGAGTGCTCCTTTCTGTTCTTCAATGATTGAGAAAAAGGTTTGCCATAGGGTGTGCTCAGGATAGTTGCTTTTTACGATATGGCGTTTCTTTGCATCTATGGTTATCCCCGAGTTCTTATAGATTTGCTTCACTTGTTCAATGCCATGTATGCTGATCAAACGGGTCAGTATTACCTCGAGTTGCCCGGTGATTTCCCCATCCTCGGAAATTGTATGTTTTTTTGACTCCAGAAACAAACCACAAGGGAGGTCCTTGAGAATCTCAATATGCCTGGGAATATCATGTTTTATGATCGATCCGTGTTGAGGGCAAATCATTTTAATGGGGTAGCGTGCCAATATAACCATTGCAGCAGCCAGGACCTCGTGACTGGGCATGATTTGCTCATGGTATGCCACCATGCCGTCAAAATATGTTTCATCACTATAGAGCTGCCAATCTGCCGTAACTGCGCCGAATACATCACCGGTGATGAGCACCTGTTGTTCGGCAATATAGCTCATGATGGATCCGGAGTAATGAAGATACGGGGTGAATATGAAGTTGAAGGTAAATCCACCTTTCATGGTATAAGCGTAGTCGTGATGATTGACCAGATAATACGGTGATTTAAAGCCATAATACTTATGGATAAAGTATGTCCTTTCATGACAGCAAATCCATCCGTTGAACCCTGCATTTTCGAAAATAGGAATTGCCATACAAAGATCGGGATCCTGATGGCTGCAGACTATTGCTTCCAACTTTTCAATGGGGAGTAAGGATAGGACTTTCTTCAGTACAAGTTCCCCATCCAATGCAGAACCAGGGTCAAACAGGACTCCCGTATCTCCCTCGATAAGCAGATACGGGTTGCAATGATAGTTGCTTTCGGAATCTTTCGAACCAACCCACCAAATATTATTTGCAACTTCAACTGGTTTTGAAAGGTCAATCATGTTTCTGCTCCTTGGTGAAGTAGCTTTGCAATATTGTATAGCTTTGTTTCAGTCGTTCGCTATATACGCTTTGATCCCAAGTAGGGAGCGCAAGCGAAAGCGTATTGGAAGCATCCATTAGCGTCTTGCCATCTTGAGAGATGAGAGCGGTACTGATGCGGATGTTCGATATTTGTGTGGTAGCAATTTGATCACGCAACGGATCGCTGTAATACAGGTTGTTGTCATCAAGGACTGCAGCAGAAGAAGGATCGCTCACATTGATTCGTGTCCAAGGGATGCGTACGGTCACCTTTGTACCATCAATGTTCCAATGATTCGTTGCACCTAAAAGTGGTCCATATCGAAGAGCTCCGGAATCCTCAAATTTGGCAGGTATCAGGGTGCCGTCTTCCAATGCACGTTCTTTGTTGATCAATTTAGTCATAGGCTCCCACGCTGCATCATGAGAAAGAGCGTCTGATGTGGAGAAATGATAGGTAGTGTAGTTTGACTTCTCTGTTGCCAACAAGTGGGCGTTATCGAGTGAGTCGAGCACTACCAGATATTCCAACCCGGTCTGAGCTTCTTCAGAAAGGGTGGATACATACTTCACCTCGCCTCGGTCGTGGTCCAACGTATCAATTCCGATCAACAATTGGTGTGAGGCAAGATCCAGCGGGGAGGCGAGGGTGATATCAACCCATAGGAATGAAGCATCCGAGCGTAACTCGATGCGGCGGATCTCTCCGTCCCTTGTGCTCGTTGCGCCGCTTCTAATAGGTTTTATCGCCTCATAGGCAAGCAAGCCGTAGTTCTGTTCTGGGTCGATGGCATTGTGCCAGAGATTGTGTCTGTCATAGGGAATCATATAGGGCTCGGTGGTCCATGCTTTTTTGGCCCATTCGTCCATCCATTCAAAGATAATACCCCCGCTATAGCCTTCTCTCTGCATGGCATCGAACATCCTGATTATGCCTTCGCCTTGGGTTTCTTCATCCAGTCCTCCGTGATTGTATCCATCTGGGCTGGTATGGGCATTGCCCATGCCGGTGGCCAACCCGAATTCAGCTACCACTGCAGGGTATTTCTGGTGTCCTGCCATGAATTCCTTTAGGTAGCCGCCGTAACGGAATCGTCCTTGTTCATCATAATAGGTGTCGTATAAGGGATCATTGTTCATGAAATCCGGGTAGTTGGGGTAGATATGGTAGGAACCGAACAGTCCTGCCAGGTTTTTGTCCATGACGTTCAGATGGTTGATATTTACCGTTGTCCGATCATTGTATTCCCTTACCTTTTTACCTTCTTCATCTCGCTCCGATTCATGATCCAGATAATCGAGGGTAGGCCAATTCACCAGCGAAACGGGGTGTTGGTAGTGGTAGGTCTCTGTTTCATAGGTAAGAAGGTAATCGCAACTATGGGCAAGCCAGGACTCTGTAGGAGTTGCCTCCTCGGTTGTTCCGATATATTCACCTTCATAACGGAATCCTTCATGCAAATGGTCAGTCGCTTCTACTTCTTCAGGTTCAAGCTCCCTTCCTACGAGATAGCCGATAAGGTAATCAGAGATATCAGACGTATAGGTTCCATAAGCTCTTCCTTGTCGCTCTGCTATGGTTATATTGCCATGGACGGCATCAACGACTCGATTGATTTCACCGAAGAAAGCTTCAGTATATGCCGCTTTGAGATAATCCTGGTCCTCCGGGTATTCCTCAGGCCACACTTCCTGGAGTAAATACAGAGGTCTATTGGGATGGGTTCTGTTGTATAGGGCAAAAGCATCATAGAACTGGGGATCCAGCAGCGTGTAAATACGCACCGTATTTACCCCCAGCTCTCCCATCTGGGTGAGCCAACGGTAGTAAAGACTCTTGTTCTGCGGAAATTCTGTGAACCATTTGCCGGGCATTGCAATGCCAAGATTGACACCGTATAAGAACAGTGGTTCCCAGGTTCCGTTTTCGTAGAGCTGGATTTCGTGGTTTTGTACGCGACTGGTAAGTTTCAGGCCATTTTCTGTGATGGAAACAGTTCGGGATAACTCAGGGATGGGGGTGCTTAAGCGCTGTTCAGCTTCACTGAATATAGTTTTTAGCATAGGGATGTAGACATCCCAAAAGAACCGATCGTCCTTTGGGGAAAAACGTTCCATGAGGTGGTAGAGCTCTGCAGCCTTGCTGAATCTCAGTTTATTGTTTCGATAAGCCCAGTTTCCCGAAAAGTAATACGCTTTATGATTTGCTGTCTGCTTAACTTGGATTGCGGGGAACTCAGTAGGCAGGCCATAGGCATCCAATACCGCCTTTCCTTGGTCGGTAACATCCAAGGTATAGTTCCCTAGGACCTCGGTTCCTGCCATAGGCTCGGTGATATCAAAGAGAAGACGATAGGAATAGGTTCCTTCCAGTCCCAGATTTTTGGTACCCTGGTCGGTAAACGAAAATTCCAAACCTTTATCCGATATCTCTTCTCCTGTTCTTAATACCAATACTTCTTGGTCGGTATTGTATAAAATAATGCCGCTTCCTTGGTATTCCCATGGTCCTTGATGGAGGGTGGTAATCCAGGAAGGAATTTCCTTGCTGTTGGCCAAATCATATATGTATAGGCCAGTCCAACCAGTCCAGCGTGTTCCGATAAGCTCATATAACTGAGATTGGACATAGCCCGGTGTGGGGGTTGCAAAGGTGTTGTATTCGGCAATAAGGGTCGAGCTTTTTTCCCTATTCAAGAAGCTTCGTATAACAGTTGCATCAGAATTATCGGAGCCTCCCCAAATGAGATTTCTTTCACCCTCTGCAGCAATTGCATTCGGATCACGATAAATTCCGTAGGTGTCGGCAATATAGAGCAGATCGGTATCCTCGCTCATATTCGTTAGATCACTGATTGGATCCTCTTGATCTGGGTGATATCCAAGATAAGTGGTTTTGGGATTGAATATTTTCCCATCGGTATCTGGGTATTTGAATTGCTTGAGGAACCAAGATAGTGATAAGTGTTGCTCTGCACGACTAGTGGGAACCGATTTGTCATACACGGTGACAACAAGGGTTGATGTCCTTTGAAAATACCAAATGATTGAAGGCAGAAATATCAGGAAAATGAGGATGCATAGGTAAAGAGCAAGTCTAAAAGTGGTGAGACGCTTATGCTCTTTCGATTTTTTCTGCTTCATTTGCTTTTAGTATACTCTGAGTA
>QJZS01000141.1 GCA_003247345.1 Spirochaetales bacterium | reverse complement strand
GGTTCCACTACAGTAGGAATCCAACGAGGAGTAGTGAGTACTGTTACGGCGACCATGGTTCCTTGCTCAGGGCAAGGTACTTTATCACTTGATATTAGTTTGACTGGAGATAGCGGGCAGTTATCATCACCTACAATTACTATTGAGCTTACGGATACTGAGGGAAATGCAGTTGACTTAACCACAAGTAGCTACTCAATAGATTCTACTATTTCACTCTCTGTTCCAGCAGGTTGGTATACAGCAAATCTTCAACTTATGGATGGGGCTAGCTTGATAGATACCCATGAGTTCTTTCCTAGAATTGCAGAAGGATATACAACTTCCTATTCCACAAGCTTTGAGATCAGCACCTATGCTGTAGGAGACAGAGGGCCTGCGGGTGGTTACATATTCTATGCCTTCGATGATACGAGCTTAATCGATGCGATTGGCAGTTACGATGCTACGATCAGCGGAGCTGTACGAGCTTCGATAGGCGGAAACTCAGGTTTACATTTTGATGGCGTTGATGATTATGCAGAAGTGGATACAACCATAGATAGTATGCCCGGTGTATTTGAGGCTAAAGTCTACGTAAGTAGTTCCGTTCCTGATGCTACTCGTGTAGGAATCATCGCAGGGAACTGGATGCAGGATGATGCCAATACCGATACAGTTGGTTGGGAAATTTACACATATGGAAAACCAAGATTGTATTGGAATAATGGTGAGCTTAATTATTTGTTCAGCTATGATGTGCGTCAGGACAAATGGATCTATCTGAAATTTGTTCGTGGTACTGATAGAATCCATCTCTATGTGGATGATACGACAGCGGATGGGTCAACTCTCAGAGAGATAACTTCGTATACAGGATCAGGTACTGGAACTGATCTTACATTATCCGATACAGGAAGAAATCTCCGCATTGGTGGTGATTACCCAAGTACCCGCCAGCCGTTCAAAGGATATATCTCTGATGTAAAAATCTATGATGATAGTGATAATCTGGTTCTGTATTATCCCATGAAACGGTATATGGAAGCAGCTCCGGATGATTTGCATCTGCTTGAAGATGGTACGGTTACCTGTGATGCAACAGAAACTGATTATGATGCCGATACTACCACTGATACCTTTATATATGGCTATATTCCAGGTGAACTAGGTCCAACTGAATCAATACCGGATACAGAATATCGCAATATCGGCTCAGGGGCGTTGGAAACAGAAAGTATTGTTAATACGCTTGGGACAACGGTAATGTCAACTGATATCTATGCTGCGCGAATGTGTACATTGCTTGATATGAATGGATTTGATGACTGGTTCCTGCCCAGTTTGAACGAAATGCATGCAATGCTTGCAAACTTGCATGACCACTATAATCCAAGAAGTACGTTTGTCGTAGATGATTCATATTGGTCATCAACTTCTGGCGAATCAGATCCGTCATGGTATGCGTATGGTCAAGTTTTTACATCAGACTATGAGACTTCAACTGATGACTCAGAACTCTGCAATAGTTATACATATAGAGTACGCCCTGCACGTATTTTCTGATACATGAAAGAATTTATTATTCTTAGTCTTGCACGTTAACTTCACAATACTACATGTTTGTGATCTCTTAATGTGCCATTATTGCTCTGAGTAATTTTAGGAGTCTCATGTTGCAGAATTATTGATATAAAACCTCTATTTTGTATGAAATATATGCTGAAGAACACAATAAAAGGGATTTCTTTTTCGGTCGGCATACTGTTTTTTCCTGTACAAGGTTGAATAATCAAGCGAGAAGTGTAATGATTACGATATAACCTTATCTATAGGGAGAAAATATGAGTAAATACGAAACTTTGCTGAAAGAAAAGATGAGCGAAGAGAGTTTTACGAAGCTCGCCGCCTTGAAGAATGAAAAGGTAATGGACTTCATTGGAACCTTCGCTGAGCACTGTAATCCTAAATCAATTTTTGTAAGTGATGACAGTGAAAAAGACACCCAGTATGTTCGGGATCAGGCACTTGCTAAAGGTGAAGAACACCACCTTGCAAATTCCAAGCAGACAATTCACTGGGACGGATATGGTGACCAAGCTCGTGACAAGAAGAACACCCGTTTCATGGTTTACAAGGAAAACATGGATAAGATGGCTTCCCTTAACTCCGTCGAGTATGAGGAAGGCTTGGCTGAAATCATGGGCATTGCAAAAGACAACATGAAGGGCAAGGACGCAGTAGTCCTTTTCTATTCCGAAGGCCCTACAGAAAGTCCTTTCACTATTCCTTGCGTTCAGTTGACCGATAGCTGGTATGTTGCTCACTCAGAGAACATCCTGTACCGCAACGCATACACTCACTTCCTCAACATGAAAGAAGAGGAGAAAGGTGATTTCTTCCGCTTTGTCCACTCAGCAGGTGAACTTGATGCAAACGGTTGTTCCGTGAATTTGGCTAATAGAAGAATTTACATGGATACCCAGAACAATATCGTGTATTCAATGAACGCACAGTATGCAGGTAACACCGTTGGTATGAAGAAGCACTCAATGCGTCTTGCAATCAATAAGAGCGGTAAGGAAGGCTGGTTGTGTGAACATATGTTCGTCATGGCTGCAGTCGACAAGAAGAAAGATCGCAAGACTTACTTCTGTGGTGCATACCCATCAGCTTGTGGAAAGACCTCCACTGCTATGATCCCCGGCGAACAGATCGTTGGTGACGATATTGCATACTTCAGAAACATTGATGGTGAGTTCCGTGCAGTAAACGTAGAATTCGGTATGTTCGGTATCATCAAAGACGTCAATGAGAAGGACGACCCGGTTATCTTCAAGAATTTGATGATGGACCAGGAAGTAATTTTCTCCAATATCCTTTGTGGTCCAGACAAGAAACCCTACTGGCTTGGTCAGGGTGTTGATGCTCCCGCAGAAGGACGTAACCACTTCGGTGAATGGAAGAAAGGCGTAAAAGATGCAACCGGCAAGGAAGTCGGCATTGCACACGGCAACGCTCGTTACACCATGCGTCTAGACTATCTTGATAACATCGACAAAGCAGGGTTTGAAGCCAAGGAAGGCGTAAAGGTTGAAGGTATCCTCTATGGTGGCCGCGATAGCGACATTACCGTTCCTGTTGAGGAATCACCAAGCTGGAAAGATGGTATCCTCTTGAAGGCTGCTACCCTCGAAAGTGAAACCACCAGTGCTACCTTGGGTCAGGAAGGTGTTCGTACCCCCAGTCCAATGGCAAACATGGACTTTGTTTCCTATCCTCTCGGCACCTATACCATGAACAACATCAAGTTTGGTGAAAGTGTAAAGAATACTCCAAAGGTATTCAGCAACAACTACTTCATGCGTGATGAGAAGGGTAACTTCATGACCAGCAAGCTTGCAAAGAAAGTATGGCTTCACTGGGCAGAAGGTCGTATCCATGGTGAATATGAAGCATACGATACTCCAACGGGAAAGATTCCACACTATGATGACTTGAAGGCACTCTTCAAGGAACATCTTGATGAGGAGTTCTCCAAGGAGAAGTATGACTACCTCTTTACCTTCCGCTGTACCAAGTGGATTGAGAAGCTTCAGAGGACCAAGGCATACTACAAGAAGATGGATCCAAACACCCCACAGGAAATCTTCGATTACTGGGATGCAGCAATCGCAAAGATCTCCAAGGCTAAGGATGAGTTTGGCGATCTTATTCTTCCTGGTTCCTTCAAGGCTTAATTTATTGTAGAACAAATAGTTTGATTTATAGACGGCACGCAGAATTTTCTGGGTGCCGTTTTACTGTCTTCGTCTTTTTAAGCTTTAGAAACCCCATCATTTCCGGCTCAATTTCCAATTGGAAATTAATGCCTTAAAAAGGTGAAAATTTTTTATAAAATCATGCAAAAAATAGTAGTAAATATAGCGACCTTTTTATGCCTTGGTGATACACTTCCGCTGACGATCATGTAGAGTCGAAAGGACCGCGTAATGGGTCGTCAAGGACGATTTTTTATGGGACAGTTCAATACTAACGAGAATGTTATTATTGATGATGTCGAGCCTCCGCATATACGGGGCGGTGTACCATCAGGGGCACCGAAACTCCATCACCAGAACGGTAGTCTTCAAGAGTCGAGATTTCCTCTTGAAGGCAGAATCGAAGAGTTCCGGAAGCACTTCTTCCCGAACGCGACCGATGCGATGTGGAATGATTGGCACTGGCAGCTTTTTCATCGAATCACCTCATATGCCGACCTTTGTCGGTTCCTAACACCCACCGAAAGTGAACAAGAAGCATTAAAACACGCTGATACCCTGTTTCCTTTCTCTGTAACTCCCTACTATCTCAGTCTTATTGATCCAAACAACATCGAAAGTGCTATTCGCAAAACCGTCATACCATCCATTGAGGAGTCGTATGTAGGAAAAGGCGAAAGTGCAGACCCCTTGGCCGAGGAACACACCACCGCTGTGAAAGGTCTTGTGCATCGTTATCCTGACCGAGTACTCTTTTTGACCACAAGTTTCTGCAGCACCTATTGTAGGTACTGTACTCGTTCACGCATGGTCGGAGGTCATACAGAAGCACTGCAAAAACATTGGTCTGATGCGATTGCTTATATCAAGGAACATACTGAGGTTCGAGATGTCGTCATAAGCGGAGGCGACCCGCTGACACTCTCCGATGAGATGATTGATTATCTGCTTTCTGAAGTGACCAGCATTGACCACGTTGAAATGGTGCGTATCGGTACAAAAGTCCCAATGGTACTGCCCCAGAGAATTAATGAAAGCCTTTTGGCTGTCTTGCGAAAATACAAACCGATCTACATGAGCATTCATGCAACCCATCCCGATGAATTGACCGCCGAGGCAAGCAGGGCTTGTAATGCTTTGGCCGATAGTGGAGTAGTCCTTGGAAGTCAGACGGTATTACTCAAAGGAGTCAATGATTCGGTTCCTGTCCTTACGGACCTCTTCCATAAACTTCTGCGCGTCAGGGTTAAACCTTACTACCTTTTCCAATGTGACCCTATTTCTGGTTCCCAGCATTTCAGGACCACTGTGGACAAAGGTAAAGCTTTGATGGATGGGCTGAGAGGCTTCACCAGCGGATATGCTATTCCCCAATATGTCATTGACACTCCGGGAGGTGGTGGAAAGGTTCCCATCCTACCCAAGTATGAGATTGGTCAGGATGATGAGTATCTCTATCTGAGAAATTATGAGGGTAAGAGTTTCTCCTATCCTACAGAGCGGGAGATCGTATCGTGCTGATTGGATTAACCTACGATCTTAAGGATGATTACCTCAAAGAAGGGTATCTTCCTGAAACGGTCGCCGAATGTGACAGTATTGTCACCATAGATGCCATAGAAGCGGCTTTACAGAAATTAGGGCATCAGACAGTAAGAATTGGCAATGTGAAAGCCCTGGTTGCTTTTCTTGCAGCGAGCAAGACCTGTGACTTGGTTTTCAATATTGCTGAGGGTCTGTTTGGTCTGCTTCGCGAATCACAGATTCCGGCTCTTCTGGATGCTTATCAGATTCCCTATGTCTTCTCGGACTCTTTCGTTTTGGCAATTTGTTTGCATAAAGGCTTTGCAAAGGAAGTGGTCCGAAAGGCAGGAGTTGCCACCCCTGATTTTGCGGTGCTCTCACACCCAGATGATTACAAACAAGTCAATCTGCCATACCCTCTGTTTCTCAAGCCGGTGGCTGGGGGAACAGGG